>JAJZEE010000038.1 GCA_021805735.1 Bacillota bacterium | reverse complement strand
AAGGAATCAATAGCAGAATCAAGGCAATTCACCGAAGGAGTGCGGGCAGGGCGGGCATTTTCTTGCTCAATGCGTACATGGTTTTATCAGGTTGAAGTCCATTATCCTCGTCTTTGAGCAAGAACCTCTTATTATGGGCAATTACTAAAACGAACCTGATCCATAAACCCGCAGGGGGATGTACTGATGAAACAGGACGATCTGACAAAGATGGAGGCATTAAGACGCAGGTTGTCTGATTTGGTGGCGGAAAATGTGAGTCTGTCAGACCCTCGCGTCGTGCAAATCAGTGAAGAGTTAGACGCCCTCGTCATGAAACAGATGCGAAGAGATGATCGGTCACAAAAACAGCGAAACAATAAGGGGAAATAGGTTTCCGGCTTTTGACGGGCAGTGCTCCTTTGATATGAGTTGAACCGGCAGGCCAGAGATGCTAAAGCGATCGCGGATATGGAGCGGTGCACGGAACACGCGAATGAGTGTCCATCAATTCCCACTGAATTGAGAATTTCACAATAACACAACACAGCACGTCTGGTTTCCGTGATATCGTGACAGATGGTGGTCAGTTACCTCCCGCATCGGCATTGTAGGTGCTCACGCTCTTTGGCGGCGTAATTCTCACCGCCATTGTCGTTATTTCCGTAATGCCAACCAGCCAAACCGGGGACAGCTGTACCGACAACCACACGGACCGGTTATGCCAAGATAGGGTCGTCGATACGGGTCATAGCGCAGCCGCACCCGATTGCAATACGTTATCCAGTTTTTTGCGGAAAGGGCCGGAAGTCGAGTCATACATTTACGTTGATTTGCTGAATTTCCACGAATTGAGGAAGTTCATCTTGGGGTACTTCTTCAAGGCATAACGCTACTACTTCCTGGAGATTTGCTTGAAGTTCATCTATTGTAACGCCTTGGGAATGAGCGCCCGGGATGCCCGGCACAAGTCCAATATACAATTGGCTGTCTGCATCCCACTGGACAAATGCCATGAAGCTTTTCATAAGCGCACCCCTCGCAGTCAATCGGTCTTCGCGGCATCCGCGACGCTCAGAACTCTCAGTTACAATCCAGATTCTACTATTGACTGAACGACTGTTTGCCCATAATATTACGTCAAAGCTAAAGTTTCGTGTTCCGTATTTTTTGTTCTCAACATAAGAGGGGGAAAACAGATGAAGTCAAGTAAGTTGCGGCTGTTTGGGGTTGTCGCTTCTGTGGGCATATTGAGCACAGCGCTTGCCGGATGCAGCACACAGGCCGTTAGCACGCCGAAAACTGCCAGCCAGGCGACCGAGGGTTCACAGCCGGTATACGGCGGCACTCTGACCATGGATCTCTCCAGTCAGTTCCCGAACCTTGATCCTGCAAAAGCGTTCGACACGACCTCGGCTGAAGCTGTATTGCAGTTCTATGATCAACTCGTGACCTACAAGGGTGCGACCAATACTCTGGTGCCCGATCTGGCGTCGTCCTGGACTATCTCGGATGGCGGCAAGGTGTACACGTTCCACATCACCAACGCGAACTTCTGGAACGGATCCCCCGTCACGGCGCAGAGCTTTGTCACCGAGTTTGAGCGCGTACTGAGCAACAGCATACGTTCTCCTGGTCAAGGCTTCATCTCCCCGCTGATTCAGGGATCCGCCGCATTTGTCGCGGGCAAAGCGAAGACGGTCACTGGAATCAAGGCGCTGAATGCCCACACGCTGCAGATCACCTTGAATAACCCAAGCGCAACGTTCCTGAACGTGTTGGCGATGCACTTCTTCTCGGCTGTTGATCCTGCGTACGTGAACTCGCATCCGGAAGCCTACGTCGATACGCATCCGATGGGCAGCGGCCCCTTCATGCTGCAGTCGTACACGGCTGGACGGAACTACGTGCTGGTGCGCAACCCGCACTACTTCAAAAAGGGCATTCCTTATCTCAGCAAAATCGTCTTCAACATCAACAATTCACAGAATGCTGTGCTGTTTCATTTCGAGCAGGGCAAGACAGACCTGCTATCGTGGAACCAGGGTGGCATTCCGTCGCAGGATTATCTGCCGCTCTCGACCAACCCGCAATATAGCAAGGACATCGTCAAATCCACGGAAGTGGCGATCAACTACTTGGGTCTGAACACCAAATATGGTCCAACTGCCAATGTCGCCGTGCGCCGTGCGCTGGAATACGCGATCAACAAGCAGACTTTCGTGCGCATCATGTCCGGTCTGGCGGTTCCCGCGAACCAGATCATCCCGCCCAGCATGCCCTCCGGGTATGAGAAGGTGCTGCCGAAGAATGCACAGTACACCTACGATCCCACGCTGGCGAAGAAACTGCTTGCCAAAGCCGGGTATCCAAAGGGTTTCTCGACGACCATCTACACCGACAACAGCAGTCCGACCGACCTGAAGTTCGCGGAAGCGGCCCAGCAGATGTTGGCGCAGGTGGGCGTTCACGCAAACGTGAACCAGACATCATGGGGTATTTTCCTGACCAACAATGAGAGTGGAAAACAAAACATATTCACTCTCGCGTGGCTGGAAGACTTCCCGGATCCGTCTGACTTCCTCGATATACTGTTCAACAGCAATGAAGCGCCGGTGAACAACTCGACGAACTACAGCAATCCGCAGGTGGACGCGCTGCTGAACAGGGCCGCGCTGATGCCGGCTGGCGTTCCACGCGACAATGTGTACAAGCAGGCGCAAAACATCATCATGTCACAGGCGGCGTGGATTCCGCTGGTGTATCCGGTGTATGCGGCCGCTGTGCAACCGTGGGTGAAAGGATTCTACATCAACGCGAACCTCAGGGATCCGCTGCAATACATGTGGATCGCCAAGCACTGACGCTGTTGTTAGGATCGCTTTGAGAGCTTCCTGACATGTGTTTTGTATCTCTACAGTCTGGATCGGTAAGCCGAAGAACTCTCTTCGAACGGATTGTGCGGGTATCGTTCGGGTCCAGCAGCGTTCTGAACCATGTCCAACCTGTTGCAAAAACGATGACAAGAACCAAGAACCCAGCATGCCTTGCGGCGGCTGGGTTTTATGAGATTGCCCAATCGATACAATGGAGACCTCTTGAATGAGCAGGTTGTCATCAGTGTGCTCGCCGTAGGCTGACACGGATTGCAGCACATGAATCATGATCCAACCCATTGACAAGTGAACAAAATAGTTTTACATTCTGATTATCGATAAGATTGTCAACAATATTATCGATAATATTATTGATGATCGGTGCTGTGCTTGTCAGTACCAGAATTCCACGAGGTGTTGAGGGGCTATGAAGGGTAAAAAGGCAGCTAACATTGCAGAAGAAATCGCTTCGCTTATAGGTAGAGGAATTCTGCACCCTGGTGAAAGGCTTGTTGAAGCCGTCCTGATTGAGAAGTTTCAATGCAGCAGGGCTATGGTTCGTGACGCGCTACTCATGCTGGAACGAGATGGTCTCGTGGAGAAAATCCCGAATATCGGTGCTGCAGTACGAAACTTTACAAAGGAGGAAATTCACGAGCTGTATGACGTTATCTATCGCTTGGAAGAAATGGCGATGGAAAAAGCAGCATCGAGGGGAACGGAACAGGATTTTACCACCCTTGAGGAGATTCTGGAGGAACAACAAGTTGCTGCAACAGCCAACGATATTCATTCCTACTATGAGCTAAATGAAAAGTATCATTTGGAGATTTTCAACATAGCCGGAAACAGGACGTTGGTGGGTATTTATAAGTCTCTGAGAATGTCCGTTAGACCGTTCCGGCTCTTGGTCATGGGACAGGGCAACAACCTGCAGTCGTCGTGCCTCGAGCACCGGAAACAAGTCGAAGCACTGCGGTCAAACAATCTTCGCGATGCCCGTTATGCAATTCGTCAGCAAGAGATTCGTTCGTTGAAATCTCTGGACGTACTATTCCCCGAATGACTCAATTCACGCAAACAACAAAATGATTGGGGGCATAATTTTGGAACTGTATCACTTGTGGATCGACGGTAAACGGGTAGAGCCAAGTTCGGGAGAATGGTTTGAGACGCGAGATCCCGCTACTCAGGAAGTGCTTGCGCAAGTAGGTCGCGGGAATGCGGAAGATATCGACGGCGCGGTGTCTGCAGCGCGCAGGGCGTTTGATTCATCTGGCTGGCGAAACATGCCTCCAGCAGAGCGTGGGCGCATCTTTTTGCGTATTGCCTCCATCATTCGCGATCAATCTCAGGACCTTGCTATATTGGAGAGTCGTGATAATGGGAAACCGTTCAAACAGGCGAAGGCGGACGTAGAAGTCGCTGCCCGATATTTTGAGTATTATGCCGGCGTGGCAGACAAGTTATTGGGTCAGACGATCCCTGTTAATCCCGGATACTTCGATTTCACGAGACGTGAACCGTTTGGCGTGTGCGGGATCATTGTCCCCTGGAACTACCCGCTACAGATTGCATCTCGCGCCATCGCGCCGGCAATCGTGGTCGGCAACACTGTCGTGGTCAAACCGGCCGAAGAGACCCCGCTGACGGCGTTACGACTTGCTGATATTTGCCAGAAGGCAGGGCTGCCTGATGGAGTCATCAATGTGGTTCCTGGATTTGGAGACGAGGCAGGTAAAGCGCTTTCATCGCATCCTAAGGTAAATCATTTGTCCTTTACCGGATCCGTCGAAACGGGTATCTCCGTTATGACTGCGGCGGCAAGAAATGTAGTACCGGTGACCCTTGAACTGGGTGGGAAGTCCCCGAATATCGTCTTTGCTGACGCAAACCTGGAAGACGCCGCGGACATCGTTGTCAAGTCAATCATCCAGAATGCTGGTCAGACGTGCTCGGCCGGCTCTCGATTGATTGTAGAATCCAAGGTTCACGAACAATTCACGGATATGGTGATCGAGCGTATGGAACGTCTGCAAATTGGCCCTGGTTTGCAAGATTCAGATCTTGGCCCGATTATTTCCGGTCCTCAAATGGATAGGGTCCTGGATTACGTCGCCGTCGCCCGCGAGGAGGGGGCCGTGGTTCGAACCGGCGGAGGACGCGTCCTCGACGAGAAACTGACAAACGGATTCTTTGTCCTTCCAACAGTATTTGACCAAGTGAGCAGAGGCAGCAGAGTCGCAACAGAGGAAATTTTCGGACCCGTGCTTTCGGTCCTGACGTTTTACGATATCGATGAAGCCATTGAGATAGCCAATGAAACAGAGTATGGACTTGTTGCCGGTGTCTTCACAAACAACATTCGGAACGCTCACGTAATGGCTGAAGAGGTAAGGGCGGGTCAGATTTACATCAATACATATGGGGTTGGAGGTGGTGTTGAATTGCCCTTTGGCGGTTATGGCAAGAGTGGATTTGGGCGAGAAAAGGGTTTGGAAGCCTTGCTGCACTTCACGCAATTGAAAAATGTTCTGATTCGATTCAGTTGACGATGCTCATCGGTAGTCTCTCAGAACCACTTTGAATGGAAATGCTTCAAGGGGAGTGATGCTCTCATAACCCGAACGTCGGTTTGCTTCAGAAATACCCAAATTTTAAAATCCAGCCATATGAGAGTTAGTGAAGTCATGGAAGCGATGAAAGAGGCATGGAACGAGAAAACGGTTGGAAATATCGTGGGCATTTTGAAGCCGAATAAGATTCACTACTATGTACTAACCATTGTTGCTCTGGGATTTGTGTTTGATTCGTTTGACACATACTTAATGTCCTACGCAACTCCCGCGGTCATCAAGATCATGCATATCAGTTTGAAAGTTTCCGGGCTTATCAATTCTGCGTCCATTTGGGGCATGATGGTAGGCGCGGTGCTTTGGGGGAGTATCTCCGACGCATTCGGCCGGCGGGTGGGATTCTCATCTTCGGTCATCGTGTATTCCATATTTTCGGTTTTAACCATGTTTGCGCAAACGCAAGTTGAACTTGGGGTATTGCGCGTGCTTACCGGTTTGGGCATTGGGGGAATGCTGCCGATTGTGGAATCGATGGTAGCCGAATATGCTCCCAGTAAATATCGTGGCAGGTTCCTCGGGTTCATCACCATTCTCTGGCCTTTTGGTCTACTGGCCGCGGCCATTTTGGCCCTCAACTTGATATCGGCCGACATCAATAACTGGCGGTATCTGTTTCTGATTGGCGGCTTACCGATTGTCTTGTTGATACCTATCTTCACTGTACTGCCAGAATCACCGAGGTGGCTGCAGCGCAAAGGGAAGATAAGGGAAGCAAATGAGAGTCTACAGAAACTGGGGGCAGAGGTGTACTTGAGCGACAGCGGACCGGTGGCGCGGGGAGTACCTCTGTCGGAACTACTGAGCAACCAGTACAGAGCGCGCATGCTGCTAGCTGTCGGATACTACTTTTTCAGCTACTACGGTTATTATGGATTCTTGCTGTGGTTGCCTGCAATTCTGTCAAATGTGTTTAATCTGAGTCTGGTTCACACGTTCACCTACACGCTCTACGTCGCAATCGCAGCTATTCTTGGTCGGGTAACAGCGTTTTATACGGTCGAAAAATTCGGTCGAAAACAACTGTTTTACGTTGGGTTCGGACTCGGCGGTATCATGGCACTGGTTTTCGGAACACTGCATACACCTGGGGTGCTCGTTGCTGGCGCTGCTTTGCTCAGTTTCATCTATGAACAAGGTGTGGCCGGAACGGTCATTTACGCGCCCGAGTTGTTCCCCACTGAGGTCCGATCCAGCGCTACGGCTTGGGCCACAGCAGGAGGACGTCTGGCAGCCGCCATCAGTCCAATTGTCTTTGGGATCTTCATTTCAACGCACTTCTACTACGGCGTTTTCCTGACCATGGCGATTGGGTTTTGGCTTGCGGTAGTTCTGGTTTGGCGAGTTGGACCGGAGACAAAGGGCCGCTCTCTCGAGGAATTAGGCGCTGAATAGCACGCTTCAATGCAACGGTAATGTCCATTTCGGAGGGGATCAAGATGTTGAACGATTGGCTCACCAAGTGCTTACAAGACACTGAACTTGCCTACCTGAAGAAAAACTTGAACTTGAGCTTTCTTATCAAGGTGGACAAGTCACGGTACCTATGGAAACTAAGTGACGACTCTATAGAGGTCACAGACTCACAAACGATTGGAGACGTCTGGTCGTTCACCCTGGATGTACCGGCAGACTCGTGGGGAAAATTTCTTTCCCCGAGCCCTCCTCCTTTTCACAATACTCTCCAAGCCATGATTGCTCATGTGCCGGGAGTTATCATTGAAGGAGATCGACTGGAGTGGGCGCAGTCCGTGGCCGCTGTCGAACGGATTTGTACTCTGGCGCGCAGCGAGAATGACCAGACTCATACTGGTCCGCGGAAGTTTCTTTCCGAAACCATTCAGGGGCGCTATGTAAGGACACAGATGCCTGAAGGTGAATGTGTTCTGTATTACGAGGAGGCGGGAACAGGGGACCCGATTATTTTCCTCCATACTGCCGGCTCGGATTCCAGGCAGTACAAACATTTGCTGGGTAATGAAGCACTGCAAAAACATTGGCACATGTACGCCGTTGATATGCCATTTCATGGTCGGTCTGAACCACCCGAAGGATGGTGGAAAAACCCATATCAACTGACGACACAAATGTACACCGACTGGATTATTGGATTTATCAAGGCAACAGGTCTAGCGGACAAGCGACCCATCATTTCTGGCAGTTCAATGGGTGGCGCGATTGTGCTGTATCTTGCCGCCGAATACGGAGACTTGTTCAAAGCGGCGATCTCCATTGAAGGCGGATTTGGAACACGAGGAAGATACGTACCATGGACCAATCATCCCAAGGTAAACGGCGGGAGATTTCTTCAATCCTGGGTAGCAGGCCTAATGGCGCCAGACAGCCCGGAATACGAACGGAGGCTAACTCTCTGGGAGTACTCGCAGGGTGCGCCGGGCGTTTATCAAGGAGACACCTATTTTTACAGCCAGGACTGGCCGTCCGTATCCGAATCCATTGGAACCGCAAAATGTCCTCTCTGGATTTTGACGGGGGAATACGACTACTCGTGTACGCCAGAGATGAGTAGACAAGCGGCGGAACGTATGGGTGGACAGTTCATTGCGATGAAAGGAATCGGACATTTTCCAATGGCCGAACATCCAGAGCTCTTTATGAAGTACCTTAGCGCAGTGTTGGACGACGTAAGAAATCTATGAAGAGTCAATAGAGTGGAGGATGATGAACATGAGCAATAAATATGATATAGGAATGCAAATAAGGCGCGAAGTTCTCGGCGATGAGTACGTGAACAAGTCGTTGGCCAATGCGACTGAGGTCACCATCCCATTTCAACAACTGGTCACAGAATACTGCTGGGGTACCGTCTGGAGTAGACCAGGATTGTCCAAGGAAATTCGCAGTTTGGTGAATCTCTCCATGCTGACAGCTCTGAACCGTCCAGATGAACTCATGTTGCACGTTCGGGGAGCGCTTAGAAATGGATGCACGAAAGAGGAGATAGTTGAGGTGTTTCTACAAACTGCAATCTACTGCGGAGTACCGGCCGCCGTAGAAAGTTTCAAGATTGCACAAAAGGTGTTTGATGAATTTCAGTAAACGAAGACGGATGTGGTCGCTGTGAAAGTTGGCTTCGTAGGCTTGGGCAACATGGGGCGTCCGATGGCCAAACGACTTCAGGAGGCTGGACACTCGTTAGCTTGTCGACTCCGGAAATCGTGAAGGAAGTGGCTCTCGGTAATAACGGTTTGGCGGTAACGAGTAGCGTATGACGCGTTCTTGACAGGAGAGTGACCATGGCAAACGTCTACTGGGAGCGCCTCCCCGACCACCCACACGTGGCGCAAATAGTGCTTCATCGTGAGCATGTAATGAACGCCTTCAACACGGCCATGGCGGAGGAATTCATTGAAGTATGCCGAGAGTTGAGTGAAACGAAGGATATTCGGGTTGTCGGCGTTCGTTCTTCAAGCGAAAAGGCATTCTGTACCGGCGCCGACCTAAAGGAACGCAACAGCCTGGACGATGCGCAGTGGCGTGATCAACATCGAGTGTTCCAGAAGATGTTTCATGGCCTGGCGGATCTGCCGATGCCGACAGTGGCTGTCGTGGACGGGTATGCATTAGCTGGCGGAATGGAACTTGCTCTCAACTGCGATCTCTGGATTGTATCCACAAGGGCTGTTTTTGGACTGCCTGAAACCACCCGAGGCATCATGCCGGGTGGCGGGGGTACCCGTCTTCTGGCCAAAAGGATAGGAGTCCATAGGGCAAAGGAGATTATTCTTTCTGGCCGGAAATTCAGCGCGGACGAAGTGAATGCAATGGGCTTATGCAACCGACTTGTCGCGCCGGATGACCTGGAAAGTGAATTTCTGGCCCTTGCGAACACAATCAGCCGTAATGCCCCGCTTGCGGTGAAGTTGAGCAAGCGTGGGATAGATGACCTCTTCACCATGACTGACGAACAAGCCAGATTGGCTGAAATTCAGTTCTATAACCAGTGTGTTGCCAGTGAAGACCGATATGAGGGAATTAGGGCCTTCAACGAAAAGCGCGAACCTAAGTTCCTGGGTCTCTGAAAGTAGTTGCTGCCTGTTTCCAGGCTGCATTCATCATCACGCAGTATGCGGGGGACACTTCGATGAGCAAACTCGAGCTCCATGCGAATCTACGAAGGGCTGTCCAGAAACTTTGCAGTAAATTTCCGGACGAATACTGGCGTAGAGTCGACGCTGACAATCAATATCCAGAGGAATTTGTGAAGACTTTGACGCAGTCAGGGTATTTATCCGCTCTGATTCCGGAGGAGTATGGCGGAGCTGGCCTTGGAATCACGGAAGGTTCAATCATCCTCGAAGAGATCAATCGTTCCGGAGGTAATTCCGGCGCGTGTCATGCCCAGATGTACACGATGGGAACATTGCTGCGGCATGGTTCAAAGGAACAGAAGGAAAAGTATCTTCCGAAAATAGCGGACGGGTCCATACGTCTTCAAGCATTCGGCGTGACTGAACCTGATACGGGAACAGATACGACTCAACTTAAGACGACCGCAGTTCGAAAGGGAGATCGATATGTAGTCAATGGCCAAAAGGTCTTCATTTCCCGCTCTCAATTCTCAGATTTGATGTTGCTACTGGTTCGAACTACCCCCTTGAAGGACGTGCAAAAGCGCACCCACGGACTGTCTGTCTTGTTGGTGGATATCAAGAAATCTCTGGGACACGGGATGACCATTCGACCAATTCGAACGATGATGAACCATGCTACGACGGAAATCTACTTCGACAATCTGGAAGTTCCCGTTGATAACCTCATTGGAGAAGAAGGAAAAGGATTTCACTACATTCTGGACGGGATGAACGCAGAACGAATTCTCATCGCTGCGGAATGCATTGGAGACGGTCGTTGGTTTGTGGATCGAGCGACCAAATACGCCAGTCAGCGCATTGTTTTTGGAAATCCCATAGGAAAGAACCAGGGAGTGCAATTCCCCATTGCGCGGGCACACGTAAACGTGGAGGCGGCAGACCTCATGCGCTATCGCGCCACGCAACTGTTTGACCAAGGTGAGGCATGTGGAGCTGAGGCAAATATGGCAAAACTCCTTGCTGCAGACGCGTCCTGGGAGGCAGCCAACGTTGCGCTGCAGACGCACGGAGGTTTTGGGTTTGCCGAAGAGTACGATGTGGAGCGGAAGTTCAGGGAAACCCGCCTCTATCAGGTTGCGCCAGTTTCAACGAATTTGATCCTTTCGTACGTTGGTGAACACGTCCTGGGGTTGCCAAGATCATATTGATACTTGTGGGGGGTTGCGTATGTCTATGTTTCCGGAAGCGGTCATCATCCGTGAAGTGGGACCACGTGACGGGTTGCAAAATGAATCAAAGATACTTCCGACAGAGGATAAGGTAGCCTGGATCGACCTGTTGAGTGGGGCAGGCTTGAGTTACATTGAGGTATCTTCGTTCGTGAACCCCAGGTGGATACCACCGCTGGCTGATGCCTCCGAAGTATTTCGCAACATCCGTCGGGTAAACGAGATTACCTATGCTGCGCTGGTTCCCAATTCATCAGGTCTTGAGCGCGCGCTCGCAGCAGATGTGGACGAAGTTGTTCTGTTTCTCTCCGCAAGCGAGTCACACAACCGCAAGAATCTCAATCGGTCAATCGTCGAGTCATTGCACGATTGTAGGGAAGTATCTCATCATGCTCTGGCAGCGGGGCTCCCCGTTCGAGCGTATATTTCTACAACGTTTGGCTGCCCTTATGAAGGGCGTGTCCCCGTAGATATTTCATTGAGTATTGCTGAAACGTTACTCGAGGCGGGAATCTATGAAATTTCGTTCGCGGATACAATCGGCGTGGCGAATCCCCTTCAAGTATCACAATTCCTCGACAGGGCATTGGACGTTGTGGGACAGGATAGTATGGCCTTACACTTTCATGACACGAGAGGTACGGGCTTAGCAAACGTACTTACTGGCCTGGAATATGGCGTATTCAAGTTCGATTCCGCTGTCGGAGGTCTGGGTGGTTGCCCATATGCCCCAGGCGCCGCCGGAAATATCGCGACAGAGGATCTGCTCTACATGCTGCACGGCATGGATATCCATACGGGTATCAATTATGACCGTCTGATGGATAGCGCCGTGTTCATCCGTGACCAATACAACGAAAGGCATTTGCCAAGCCATGCGTTACAAGCAACATGAGTTACAGTGCAATCAATAAGGAGACAGATATGGAACAATCAATTGCGCATTTTACGTACGAGCAGGAGAAACTGATTTCTGCCGTCATTGAACTACTGACAAGAGGTCAGAAGGTCGTAATACAAAATAGACGATTTCTCAACCTCGAGCCACTGTTTGAACGGATCCGTGACAGTTTACTTGTTCTCGAACGTCGGGGGATTATCAACCATGCGACATATTGTGAAGCACTCATGAACCTCACGAGTAGTGAGGTACCCTTCCTGCAAGACAAGTGTGAGAATTCGTCAACGGTTGTGATCACGATGGACGTAGTAGCCACTCTTGGTCTGCGTTGAATAGAAGATTTCCTTCGGTGAAGAGGAGGGGCATTCATGTTGCCATTGGAAGGGATTACGGTCGTATCGCTGGAACAGGCTGTCGCTGCTCCCTTTGCTACGCGGCAACTGGCGGACCTCGGCGCGAGAGTTATCAAGATAGAACGTCCTGGAACTGGAGACTTCGCCAGGCACTATGACAACGCTGTGAACGGAATGTCCAGTTACTTTACCTGGTTGAATCGATCGAAAGAGTCCGTAACCCTGGATTTAAAAAGAACTGAGTCCAGACACATTTTGGACTTGCTTCTTGGTCAGGCCGATGTCCTCGCGCAAAATCTAGCTCCAGGTGCTGTAGAGAGACTTGGATATGGATGGGGAACTCTGAAGGATAAATATCCCAGGTTGATCATGGCCAATATTTCAGGATACGGACCTGATGGACCATACAGGGACCGAAAAGCATATGACCTGCTCATCCAGTGCGAAACAGGCTTGACGTCCATGACTGGAACCGCGGATGCGCCTTCCAAGGTCGGAATCTCCATTGCTGACATAGCGGCTGGCATGTACGCCTATACAGGTATTCTTACAGCACTGTTGACCCGCGCAAGAACAGGTGCCGGTACACGCGTGGATGTATCCATGCTTGAGGCATTAGGCGAATGGATGAGTCATCCGCTGTATTACTCAATGTTTACAAAACGGGAGCCGGCTAGGACAGGACTAAGTCACGCCACTATCTATCCGTATGGTCCGTTCTCCGTTGCTGGCAATAAGCAGATCTTTGTCGCGGTTCAAAACGATAGAGAATGGGAGAATTTTTGTTCCATTGTTCTCAAAATGCCGTTCTTGGCCAACGAGGTCCGGTTTCAGTCCAATGCACACAGAGTGAAAAACAGATTTGAGCTAAAGGAGATTATTGAAGCCGTCTTTGAGCAACTCAGTCTTGAAGTTGTCATGGAACGCCTTGAAGCTGCCAACGTTGCGACGGCGCATATGAATTCAGTCCTGGAGTTCGCCGAGCACCCACAACTGACAGCCAGAAATCGGTGGCACAGTGTGGAATCGCCAGTCGGACCGTTGCCAGCCCTGTGTCCCCCAGTTCAGTTGGAAGGTATGGGTGTAAAGATGGGAAGCATTCCGGAGCTAGGTGAGCACACATTGGCAATTCTCCAGCAGCTTGGATTTGCACCGGATGCTGTTGAGGAGCTAAGAGTTAAAGGAGTTATCTGAGCTATTTAGGCTCAGGCTCTGCCATGAACTCATGTCTCCGGAAACACAGGATGCATGCCACTGACGGGAGATGCGGCGCAGTTGGTCAGCTCTATACGACGAATCGGCAAGGACAGTCTCTTAATAGGAGAAGACATACGCAATGAAAGTTAACAAGTTATTTTCGAGATCGCAACGCATCGATATTGCGGTAGAACATATGCGCTGCACTCCAATCTGCATATTGTTCGGGAATCGTTATATCCTGCTTGTCAACCTCGTCTATGAGCGATAATAGATGCACAAGATATTCGCGATGCGCATAAAGATCATCTTTATTCCCTACGTCGCCGTGTCCCGGCACCAGCTGAACGACATCGAATTCGCTTATCCGATCGATGGTTCTTATCCAGTTATCGATATGTCCGTGCCCAACCCACGGATGTGTACGATTTACAAAAATATCCCCACAGAACAACACTTGCTCTTCAGGCACCCATAAAAATGCATCACTGTGAGTATGCGCGCCGCCAAATGTATGAAGAACCGCACTGCGAGAAGAACCATAAAGACCAAGTTGATCGGTAAACGTGACGTTTGGAAGGATGTTACGGACTTCGCGAATACTGTCAAGCAACGACCGCCTGTCTCCGATGTCTGCTTCCACAGCATCGCGATGCTTACCTGGGGGCAATTCATCGTGCTCCTGTTGCCGCTTCTTGAGGTATGACAAAAGTCCCTGAATAGTCTGTTCCACATCTGACGAGCGACTAACCTCTAACATCCGTTCACGAGTTCCTGAAGTGCTAACGATCATCGCGTCAGAAAAAACTGTATTGCCGTTGATGTGATCACCGTGCCAATGACTGTTTACGACATGCGTTACATCGCCGCCAGTAACAGTCTGCGCTGCCCGCCTCAAGTCCCTTGCCGCCGCTGGTGAGAGAAATGTATCGAACACGATGGTTTGGCCACCAAGATCAATAATCCCCGCATTGCCCAGAGCACCGGTTCCGCGGTTCGCTATCGCCGCAAATACATTTGACCCCAGACGCACGAGCGTGAAAAAAGGCGATGTAAAACCGTTCGCAGTCATAAAAATACCTCCTCGTATTGTGTGCGTATGTGTGTAGAGGGAAGGTGCTTGTCCCTCGAAGTCCGGGTACCTTTTATTCTAGCAAGCGAATGAGTTCCTCTAGAGAAAGATCGATTTCTCTTAGTATCTCATGGAGCAATGGCCGGGCTATATCTCTTCCTGCATGGTGTGGAACTGTAGTCGTTCTTCCATCGCTGTGCCTGTAGAACACGTGGCTGCCACGTTGTCTGGTTACGCGAAATCCCAGCGTAAGCAATACGTGATTCAGTTGTTTTGCGGAAAGGGCCGGAAGTCGAGTCATATATTTACGTTGATTTGCTGAATTCCAACGAATTGAGGAAGTTCATCTTGGGGCACTTCTTCCAGGCATAACGCTACTACTTCCTGGAGATTTGCTTGAAGTTCATCTAATGAAACGCCTTGGGAATGAGCGCCCGGGATTCCCGGCACAAGTCCAATATACAATTGGCTATCCGCATCCCACTGGACAAATGCCATGAAGCTTTTCATAGGCGCACCCCTCGCAGTCAATCGGTCTTCGCGGCATCCACGGCACCGTACCATGATGATGAAGTGCTTCAGCGTATCAGTGAGTGCTCTTCTTCCTAAATTACAAGAATAAAGTTCTTTGGAATTTCTGTTTGTTGCAGACGCGGTTCAGGAAGCCTGTCGATGACAGCAGGACTAGCATGCGAAGAATTAGCCTGTTTTGATGGCTTGATTTCCTTGTTAGTATCTCCTTGCAAAGATCGATCAACTCCTGTTGCCACATGAAACGGATGACACTCATTATTATAGCATGAAGTACAGAGTCGGCCCCGTTAAAAATACAAAAAAACTCGAACATGGGCGATTCATTCGAGACCGATTATGAATATGTGGTGCGCCCGAAGGGAATCGAACCCCTACCTCAGGCTCCGGAGGCCTACGTCCTATCCATTGGACCACGGGCGCATGTGAGACTTAGATATTATACACGCAGCACCGAGCAAGTGCAATGTCGCGTTCGGTCTTTCGGTCTTCCTCCCACGACTCGCCTTGCCCTGTATGCTCTTTCAGCGGATAGTCGCACGCCCTGCCATTGTTCATACAACGTTGCCGAAATGATAAAAATTACCAGTGATCTGACCTTGTGCATGGCCATTCATCGTGCTACCGTGCTCTTATGCGGTTGTTCCGGCGGTGGAATGGAGAGGATGTTTGATGCGGCTCAGGAAGGTTATCGGAGTGATCGCGCTGGTTGCGGCAGTGGGTATGGTGTTGACGCATCAGCGATCTGCGGTGGCCGGCGGCGAGAGACTGGTTCGGGGCGTAATGACTGGGCTGACGGGGGGAACCGCGTTGGTGAAGGGGAGCGTCAAAGACGAGACGGCGGTCATGAAAAGCTCCGTCGTGAAGCGGCGGGCTCCAGTGGTAACGACTGATAACGCTCCTCCCATCGATCCGGTAACGATCGACGGCGTATACATGCGATATGATCCCTTTAAGCCGTCGAACGGCCCGTATCCGGTTCTGACACCTCAAGATCACGTGTGGATTGATGTGAGCATAGCGCAGCAATTGGTGTATATTTTCAACGGTAAACGGCTGCTCTATACGATGGTGACATCATCGGGCATCGATACGAAACCGGATAACAGCACGCCTTTGGGGATATTTCGCATTCAGGGGGAACGCGGCCAGTGGTTTTACGCGCAGCAATATCAGATGGGCGCGCTCTACTGGGTGTCGTGGCTGGGGCATGGCATCTTCCTGTTTCACAGCGTTCCCATGAACGAGCAGAGACAACTGTTGTTGCCGATTGCGGCAAAACTCGGGCACAAGGCGTCGGAGGGCTGTTTGCACCTTACGATTCCGGATGCGCGGTGGGTGTTCACGCATATCCCGTACCACACGCCTGTGTTGGTTGAGCAGGCTCCGGTACGGTTGTTGAACCGCACGCTGTATCATCCCAGCGCGGATCAGTTGTTGGCCGAACGCGCCTCCAGGGTCGCCAATCAAGTGGCGTACGCCAGTGGAACCCCGTCCTGACGAGTGCAAGCTACAAGCTGCAGGATGCAGATCCTGGGTGTGGGATATTGGGATATGGGGATATTGGGGTATAGGGATATGGCGAATAGGTGTCGTGTCGTGAGTCGCCAGCAGTAGGCTAGGAGTGGCCGTACTGAGTGATTTCCCGCTGACGGTCTGCGGTTGCCGCAAATAGTTTTCTGAATATTTCCTGGTCGCATTCCTTCAAAACGCGAAGGCCGGCCGATGTTACTCCGTTTGGAACTGCCACAGTGTCTATGATATCGGCGAAGCCGATTCCCCGTTCGATGAGGAGTTTTCCCACCCCGAGCACCATGTGTCCGAGCAACTGCGCTGCTGTGTCATAGGAAATGCCGCGTTCACTTGCGGCCAGGGCCATGTTATTGAGCCAGTCGGACAGAAAGGCTGGTCCACAACTGCTCAGATCAGAATAGATGCGAGTGTCCGCTTCGGCGATTTCCCAAGGGGTGCCTATGGTCTGTAACACATGTCGCAACGACTCCCGGTCAGCATCCTCCATGCGCTCGCCAAACATGGTCAGCAGTATGCCTGCGCGTGCATACTGGGTGACACTCGGGATGACTTTCGCAATGTTGCAGGTCGCCAGAGTTTGGAGTTCACCCAAACTGATATTACTGTTAATCGACACGATGGTGTGGCGTGCATCGATTGCCGGTTTCATCTGCTCAATCACGGGAATCAGGTCGGTGGATTTTGTGCAGACAAACAGGAGGTCGGAGCGTTCTGCAACGACCAATGGGGTATCGCACACGGTAACGGCCCCTGGCAACGCTGCTTGCAGGCGATCCGCCTTGGCGCGTGTTCGATTGGCGATGGACAGGTCAGAGTGTCCAGCCTCCGTGAACGCTGTCGTCAGCATGCCGCCCATTTGGCCGACGCCAATAATCCCGATGCGCACGGTGTGTTCCTCCCTTCCGGGGCGATTGGTTTTGTATCATTGTTATGCAGGGGAGTTCCACTTTACACCCGTACAACATTTGGTTGATTACAAATAGGCAGGAGTTTTTCAACGGGCAGCGAAATATAATGGTGATATGGTAATCGGCGGCATGAATCTTGCTTGTATCACCGATTCTTGCTCATGCGATGCCGACAGGACAGGAACCTTCGGAGGGTGTAGCGATGCAGCAAGCGTACAGTCTCGTCCAGCAGCAAGTGCAGCGTCTTGCGATGACTCAAACTCTGCAACAGGCCATCGCTGTCCTCCAAATGTCGACATCTGAGCTATGGGATTACGCAGAACAGGCGGTTACCGAAAATCCGATGCTCGATTGGGTGCATAGAGAGCGTCAGGATCGGGCGCGCTTTCGCGGCGTCGGCCGTATCGGCGATGTGGCCGCGCTCGCCGTGGCGCAGCATGACACGCTGGTTTTAACTCTGCAGGAACAATTGCGATTCAGCGATCTGTGTCAACCGCAGCGAAAACTTGTACGCTATTTGATCGACTGTTTAGATGAGCGTGGGTATCTGGAGATTTCTGTTGAAGAAATAGCGGAACATCTGCAGATTCGAAAGACCGATGTCCTGCTGGCGTTGCGCGAATTGCAAAGTTTTGAGCCACTTGGCGTCGGCGCGAGAGATTTGCGTGAGTGTCTTCTCCTGCAATTGACAGCGCGTTCTGGATACACCCAAACGGTCGATGCTGCGGTGCTCGATGTAGCGATCCGTACGGTGGCCGGGGAATGGAAGGCCCTGTGCGGTCGGAAGCGGTCGCAACTTATGGGGCGGCTCGGTTGCTCGAAGGAGATCATGAATGAGGCGCTCAGCCTGATTCAATCCCTTGATCCGCACCCAGGTCTGCGCTATAGCGCATCCGGGGCTGCCTATATCGTGCCCGATATGGCTATTCTGCGCACGGGCGACGGATATATCGTGGCAGCCAACGACGTCGCATTCCCGCATCTCCGTGTGAATGAAGAGTACAAGTCGTACCTGACGTTTGCCCGTGCTGAACGGGGAACTGAAAGTGACACCCGCGACTATCTGTTGCGTAATTTATCGTCCGCGACAGCGCTGTTGCGAAGCATTGAGGCGCGTCGGAGAACGCTCCATCGGGTGGTGGAGGCGCTCGTGGCTTACCAACAGGAATATTTCGACTTCGGTCCAACGCGCTTGAAACCGCTCACGTTGAAAATGATCGCAGATGAACTGGGATTGCACGAATCGACAGTGAGTCGGGCGGTGGCAGGGAAATTTGTGCAGACTCCTCGCGGTGTCTTTGAACTGCGGTACTTTTTCTCATCGAGGCTCGAAGCGGGCGATGGCGCTGGAGTGTCATCGGCCAGTGTCAAAGCTTCCATCAAGGCTTTGATCGAAGGGGAGAGCCAGGAGGCTCTGACGGATCAGGCGCTCGCCAACATGCTTCAGGCGAGAGGAATCCAGATATCGCGCCGCACCGTGGCCAAATATCGGGAAGAAATGAAGATTGCCTCATCGTCGCTGCGCCGCGCACTCGCGGATTGAGGCGCCCTGACGATGGCGTTTTCCCAAGCGCGTCCATACGCGCTGTGAGTTCACGTGGGAAAACGCCGTCTTGAGTAAAACCGCAAGTCAAGGTATAGTACATAGTGTAGCGGGACGCATTTTGACATAGCGGGACGCAAATAGTCCCTGTTGGCTTCGCGCCGCTGAAACATGGGCGCGCATCCGGAAATGTCGCCGCACGCGTATATTTTTCCCGGTTTCTAGCGCCGCAAGGCGGCAGTGAAGTCTACAGTACCGCAGTGGAGGCGAAGGATGTGAATTCGCTGCAGTTAAGCCATCGTCTGGTGCCTGAATTGACTGGCAAACTCCGGTCGCGGTACCGCGTATTGCAGCGCGTGTACCTGCACCAACCGATTGGCAGGCGTAGTCTCGCCCATGTTCTCGGGACGACAGAACGCATTTTACGCGCGGATGTCGAACTGTTCAAGGAGCAGGGACTGATTGATGTGGGGCCTCTCGGCATGTCTGTGACCGAGGCGGGCGAAGCGCTGATCGCCGAACTCGATCCTGTAATCCGCGCGCTGGATGGTCGTCATGACACGGAGCATGTATTGGCGCGCGCGCTCGGCATTGAGCATGTGACGATCGTGGCTGGCGACAGCGCGGAAGATGAGATTGTGATGCGCGATATCGGCCATGCGGCGGCTCACACGCTTCGCTCTCATCTGCGACTGCCCTGCACGGTTGCGGTCACGGGTGGATCATCGATGGCTATGATAGCCGACATGATGCCGCGCGCGGCGCAACCACAGGCGATTGAAGTGCTGCCGGCGCGGGGAGGTCTGGGCGAGCGCGTCGAACTGCTTGCCAACACCATAGCCTCGCAACTCGCCGACAAATTGGGCGGTACATACCGTATGTTCCACGTGCCCGAATCGCTCAGCAAGGCAACTGCGGAACGACTCTCGCAGGAACCGAGCGTGTCAGAAATGGTGCAGCGGATCAGGGGTGCGGATATCGTGATCCACGGTATCGGCGACGCGTTGACCATGGCGCGCCGCCGGCGGCTCGATGACGCTACGATTGAGCTGTTGCGGTCGCGCGGAGCTGTGGCGGAGGCGTTTGGGTATTATTTTGACGCGCAGGGCTGTATCGTTCACGTCATGAACACTGTCGGGTTGCGCCTGGAGGACCTCTCTGGCATCCGGGCCGTGATCGGAGTGGCAGGAGGCGCCGCAAAGGGCGCGGCCATTCGCGCGGTCGCGCTGGCCTATCAGATTGACGCGCTGGTCACGGATGAGGGGGCGGCGCGAGCGATCATCGAGCAGTGTCAGAAGTGAATTCTGTTGATGGTCGCAACGGCCAGTTGCGCTGATTACGGCGACGTTGTAGCTTTGTAATGGAACCACGTTGTAGCAGTGTCACAGAACCACCCAGTTGGAGGGTGCGCCCTGAACTGGCATATGTCCATACAAGGAGTCGATCGACACATGACTGTACGCGTAGGGATCAATGGATTTGGACGAATTGGACGCAATGTGTTTCGGGCCGCTTTTGCGCGCCGCGATATAGACATTGTCGCTGTCAATGATCTGACGAACGCTGAAACACTGGCTATGCTCCTCAAATACGACTCGGTTCACGGCATTTTCCCCCATGATGTGGAAGCGGACGGCCCGGATCTTGTTGTGGACGGTCATCGTGTCAAAGTGTTCTCGGAGCGCGACCCGGCGAATCTCAAATGGGCGGACAACGGGATCGACGTCGTGGTCGAGTCTACGGGGCTGTTCACCGACAAGGCCAAGGCACAGGCGCACATCGTAAGCGGCGGCGCCAAGAAAGTGATTATTTCGGCGCCGGCGACAAACGAAGACATCACCATTGTGATGGGTGTCAATCACGACAAATATGATCCCGCGTCGCACCACGTCATCTCCAACGCATCCTGCACAACGAACTGTCTGGCTCCGATCGCCAAAGTGCTGCATGAGCGGTTTGGAATTATTCACGGACTGATGACGACGGTGCACTCGTATACGAATGATCAGCAGATCCTGGATCTGCCTCATAAGGACCTGCGCCGCGCTCGCGCCGCAAATCTGTCGATCATCCCAACGTCCACCGGCGCCGCGAAGGCTGTGTCGCTCGTGTTGCCTGAACTGAAAGGCAAACTAAACGGATTTTCCATGCGCGTGCCAACGCCCAATGTGTCGGTGGTCGATTTGACGGCGGAATTGACCGAGAAAGTGACTGTCGACGATATCAATGGCGCCTTGCTGGAAGCCAGCAAAGAGGGGCCGCTCAAGGGATTTCTCGGTTACACGGATAAGCCGCTGGTCTCTCGTGACTTCAACGGCGATCCACGCTCGTCGATCGTTGACGCGCTTTCTACGATGGTGATTGAGGGCAGCATGACCAAGGTAGTGTCCTGGTATGACAATGAGTGGGGTTATTCGAATCGCGTGGTCGATCTGACCGCATTCATTGCCGGACACGGACTGTAAGACGCGGGGCAGGGGGCGCTAATCCGGAAATGGATACATTGACAGTGCGAGACATTGCCGTACAGGGGAAACGCGTGTTGGTCCGCGTCGATTTTAACGTGCCGATGGAGAATGGGGTCATTACGGACGATACGCGCATACGCGCCGCTTTGCCGACGATTCAGTATCTGCGCGAGCAGGGCGCGCGCGTCGTTCTGGCGAGTCATCTGGGGCGTCCCAAGGGGGAGCGGGCGCCGGAGCTTTCACTGCTTCCGGTGCGCGACCGTCTGGCTCAACTGTTGCAGGCGCCTGTCGAATTTTGCGAGGACGCGGTGGACCCACAGGCGTTGGCGCGTACGCGGGAGCTTCGCGACGGCGCTGTGCTGCTGCTTGAAAACGTGCGGTATTATAAGGGTGAAGAGAGCAATGATCCGGAACTCGCCGCTCTGTTTGCGCAACTGGCGGATGTGTATGTCAATGACGCCTTTGGCGCCGCGCACCGCGCGCACGCGACAACGGAAGGCGTCGCCCGCTTGCTGCCGTCTGCGGCGGGGCTGCTCATGGAGCGCGAACTGAGTGTCATGGGGGCGGCTTTGTCCACTCCGGCGCGTCCTTTTGCCGCGATCATCGGCGGCGCCAAAGTGAGCGACAAAATCCGCGTCATCAAAAATCTCTTGACAAAAGTAGACGCATTGCTGATTGGCGGCGGTATGGCGAACACGTTCCTGTTGGCTCAGGGTTATCGTACAGGCAAGTCGCTTGTGGAAGCGGACAAGACCGACCTCGCGCGCGGACTGCTGTCGCTCGCGGCGGAGACGGGAAAGAGACTGCTTCTGCCAGTGGACCTGGTGGTGGCGAAACGTTTTGCGGCAGACGCGCCGTCACGGGTCGTTGCGCTCGACGAAATTCAGGATGACGACATGGCGCTTGATATCGGCCCACAAACCATCAGACTGTACGCGGACGAGATTGCCCGGTCGCGCACGATTATCTGGAATGGGCCCATGGGCGTCTTTGAGATGGAGCAATTCGCGATCGGCACAAGCGCGGTGGCGCAGGCCGTTGCGGACGTTCAGGGAGTCACGATCATCGGCGGCGGCGATTCTGTCGCTGCCGTGGAAAAGGCGGGTCTGGCGGAGCGGATGACGCATATTTCGACGGGTGGAGGCGCGTCTCTGGAGTTTCTGGAGGGGCGGCAACTGCCGGGAGTGGCGGCGCTGCAGGCGAAAGGGGGCGGAAACCTGTGAAGACACGCGTCAAGTTGTTGGCGGGGAACTGGAAAATGTACAAGACCCACGCGGATGCGCTCGCTTTTGCGGCTGAACTTGCGGCAACGACTCTGCCTCGCGATGACGCAGCCGTCGAGGCAGTGATCTGCGCGCCCGCCACGGCTCTCTTTGGATTGGCGGATGCGTTCGCACCCCTGCATGTGGGAGTCGGCGCGCAACACATGCACGAAGCGCAGGAAGGCGCATTTACGGGTGAAGTGTCAGCTTCTATGCTGCTTGCGCTGGGCTGCCGTTATGTGATCCTGGGTCACTCTGAACGGCGGGCGCACTTCGCTGAATCCGATGCGAACGTGGCCAAAAAGACAGTGGTGGCTCTGGATCGTGGACTGATTCCGATCGTTTGCGTGGGCGAGACTCTGGAGCAAAGAGAGGGCGGGCAGACGGCGACGGTGATTCGGAGCCAGGTGGGCGCTGTGCTCGCAGCCCTGCGCGAACGGGAGGCGCAAAGCGATCAGAATCCACCCGCGACAGGCGCTTTGCCGCTCGCCTCGCTGGTTGTCGCCTATGAGCCGGTGTGGGCGATCGGCACGGGACGATCCTCATCGGCGCAGGATGCGCAGGAGGTCATTCTTCTGATCCGGGAGTTGATTCGCGCTGCGCTCGGCGCCGAAATCGCGCAACAGGCGCGCATTCTCTACGGCGGCAGTGTGAAACCGGACAACATCGCAACGTATCTGAAACAGCCGGACATCGACGGCGCGCTTGTCGGAGGCGCCAGTCTGAAGCCGGAATCGTTTGTGGAACTGTGGCGGCAAAGCGCGCTGTAACGCAGAGGCGACTGGATGTACGAGGAGGAGTGTGTATGGAGAAGCCAAAACCACTGGCCCTCATCATATTGGATGGGTTCGGGTTGCGTGAGGAGCGGGAAGGCAATGCCGTAGCGGCCGCGCGCAAGCCAAACTTTGACCGCTATCGTCAGACGTATCCGTTTACCACACTGCGGGCGAGCGGTGAGGCGGTGGGTTTGCCGGAGGGGCAGATGGGCAACTCGGAAGTGGGTCATCTGAACCTGGGCGCCGGCCGCGTGGTGTATCAGGATCTCACTCGCATCTCGAAAGCCATCAGGGAAGGCGAATTTGCCGCCAATCCGGTGTTTGTGGACGCTGCCAGGCACGTGCGGGAAAAGGGGAGCAGCCTGCACCTGTACGGTCTGTTGTCTGACGGTGGCGTACATAGCCACATCGATCACCTCTTTGCGCTGATCGACTTCGCGAAACAGGAGGGCCTCCACAAGGTTTACGTGCACGCGTTCCTGGATGGTCGCGATGTGCTTCCGCATACGGGGCGGGAGTATGTGCGGCGGCTGACGGACAAAATGGCGCAGGTCGGCGTGGGTCAATTGGCGACGGTGCAGGGTCGCTACTACGCGATGGACCGCGATAAACGGTGGGAACGCACCGAGAAGGCGTATCGGGCCATGGTGTACGGGGAAGGCGAACAGGCGACGGATCCGCTGGCGGCGCTGGAAGACAGCTACCGTCGTTCGGTTACCGATGAGTTTGTCATGCCGGTTGTGATTGTCGGCGATGATGGGCGCGCGGTTGGTCTGATCGAAGACGATGACGCAGTCATCATGTTTAATTTTCGGCCGGATCGGGCCGTACAGATTTCGCAGGTGTTCACCAATGACGATTTTCGCGGCTTTGATCGGGGGCCCAGGCACCCGCACACATACTACGTGTGCCTGACGCGCTTTAGTGAATCTGTTGGAGGGTATGTCGCCTACAGGCCGACGAATCTGGACAACACGCTTGGCGAAGTGCTGACACAGCAGAGCCTGACGCAGTTGCGCATTGCAGAGACGGAAAAATTTCCCCATGTGACTTCGTTTTTTTCCGGCGGCAGGGAAGAACCCTTTGTGGGAGAAGAGCGCATCCTGATTCCCTCGCCAAAGGTGGCCACGTACGACCTGAAGCCGGAAATGAGCGCGTATGAGCTGGCGGACGCCGCAGAAGCGCGCATTCGCCAGGGTCGTCTGGATGTGATGATTCTCAATTTTGCCAACCCGGATATGGTCGGCCACTCGGGGATCATGGAAGCGGCAGTCAAGGCGTGCGAGGCCGCTGACGCTTGTCTGGGTCAGGTTGTCGACGCGTTGCTGGAGGCGGGGGGAGCCGCGATCATCATCGCCGATCACGGGAACGCCGATGTGATGATCGATCCGGAAACGGGTTCGCCCTGTACGACTCACACCACCAATCCCGTACCGTGCATCGTGACGGTGCTAGGGCTGACCCTTCGCGAGGGGGGCGTCCTCGCCGATATGGCGCCGACCATGCTCGATTTGCTGGGAATCGGGCAACCTGCAGAGATGACGGGAGGGAGTATCATCATCCAGTGATCGCGGGCTGCTGTGGTGTTGAACTGATGGCGCCCGCGGGCTGGCGGCGCTCTCGGACTGACAGCGGTCGTGAGCCGAGGGCGACCGTGGGCCTGTAGTGAAAATGGGCTGTGCGAGTTTGTGAACTGACGATGGAAAGGGTGTTTGCCATGACGGCGATCTATGATGTCCGTGCTCTGGAAGTGCTTGATTCGCGCGGCAATCCAACGATAGAAGTGGAAGTGACTCTGGAGAGTGGGAAGACTGGGCGCGCCATCGTGCCGTCGGGCGCGTCGACGGGCGCGCATGAGGCGGTTGAACTGCGCGACGGCGACGAGGGGCGTTTTCTCGGCAAAGGCGTGACACAGGCCGTTGCCAATGTCGAAGACACCATCGGTCCGGAACTGATCGGCATGGATGTGCTTGATCAGACATTGATTGACCACGCGATGATAGAACTGGATGGAACCGAGAACAAGGGCAAATTGGGCGCGAACGCGATTCTTGGCGTTTCACTGGCCGTCGCCCGCGCCGCTGCGGCAGAGTTGGACGTGCCACTGTACATGTATTTGGGCGGATTCAACGCCAAGACACTGCCTGTTCCCATGATGAATATCCTGAACGGCGGCAAACACGCCGACAATAACGTGGATATCCAGGAATTCCTGGTGATGCCGGTCGGCGCCGCGACATTTCGCGAAGGATTGCGCATGGGCGCGGAGATTTTCCATCACTTGAAAAGTGTCCTGAAGAAAAAAGGGTTGTCGACTTCGGTCGGCGATGAGGGTGGATTCGCACCCAATCTGTCGTCGAATGAAGAGGCGCTGCAAGTTATTCTGGAGGCTGTGGAGAGGGCCGGCTATGAGGCGGGAAAGGATGTTCGCCTGGCGATTGACGTCGCGTCCACCGAGATCTATCGCGACGGCGCTTACCACTTCGCAGGCGAAGGCGTGGTGCGTACGCCTGAACAGTTGATTGACTATTACGAGGAACTCGTGCAAAAGTATCCGATCATTTCGATTGAGGATGGGTTGGCGGAAGACGATTGGGTCAACTGGCAGAGGCTGACGGCTCGGCTGGGCAGTCGTGTCCAGCTGGTGGGCGACGATCTGTTTGTTACAAACACGACTCGTCTTCAGCGCGGGATTACGGAACGCATCGGCAATTCGATTCTCGTGAAAGTCAATCAGATCGGTACGCTCACTGAAACATTTGACGCCATTGAGATGGCGAAGCGAGCCGGGTATACGGCTGTCATCTCGCATCGGTCGGGCGAAACGGAAGATTCGACTATCGCGGATATAGCGGTCGCTGCGAACGCTGGCCAGATCAAGACCGGAGCGCCGTCGCGAACTGACCGTGTGGCCAAGTACAATCAACTGCTGCGTATTGAAGACATGCTCGGCGATACAGCTTACTACGGTGGCATGAAGGCATTTTACAATTTGAGTCGGTGAGCACCGACTCTCTGGCGCCATGGCGCCAGAGAGACGCCGGACATGACGAGGGGGCGGCAGCGATCATACGGTACAGGACGTCCCGGTACGCCGCAGGATTTACCGTCGCCTTGGTGACTATGGCGCTGTTTGGCGCAAGCGATATGACAAGAGGGGTCGTGGCGCCCACTTTACGGTCTGACTTCCACATCAATTATGCGCTTCTTGGACTGCTCTTTTCCGCTTCCTCGTTCGGCTATCTCATGGCGAGTCTTGTCAGTGGATTTGTCGTGGACCATTTTGGCATGAAGACTGCCGTGGTAGGGGGGCTTTCCATTCTTCTGGCCGGTTTGGCGGCTACCCTCCTGGCGCCGCACTATAATTGGCTGGCGGTTGGGTTTGTCTGCAGCGGCGTTGGAGCCGGCACCATGGAACTGGGATTGAACGCATTGGTGCCGCACATGGCAGGCGGCGGTGAACAGTCCAGCTACTTCAATGTCCTGCACGCCCTGTACGGCGTTGGCGCCTGCGCGGCGCCGCTTGCGGCAGGATTCATGATGACCACGTGGCATCTGTGGCGCCTGCCGTACTTATTTTTGCTGCTCGTCGCGGTGGGCCTGCTTATTCCCGTTTTGCGCGCCCCGTTTCCCGCCCGCAAGCTCCTGTCTCATGGGGCCGACTCGACAGCCGCGCAGGGCGAACATCCCGTGTCCGTACTACCGACAATCGGCACTGTTGACGCCGCTGACGATGCGCGACAGGGCTCGCTTCGCGAGTTGCTGACGGCGCCAGCTTTTTACGCCCTTGTTGTCGCCATTACCGTGTACGTCGCCGCAGAGGTCGGGGTTGCCAACTGGTTGCCGACGCTGCTGCACGTTCGGAACCATCTGTCAATCACCGTCGGGGCGCTTTATCTATCGCTGTTTTATCTTCTCTATACTTTGGGGCGGTTTGCGGGAAGTGTTGTCGTGCATCGCCTCGGCAGCGTCCGATCGATCACGGTTTCTGCGCTTCTGGCTGCTGTTCTCATGGCCGCCGCGCAGTTCGGTTCCGCTTCATTTGCCTGGTGCTACGCGGCGTCCGGCCTCTTCTTTGGCACCATTTTCCCGACAATCTCAGCAGTGGCGTCCGAATCATTTCCAGAGCGTACAGGAACGGTGCTTGGTTTGCTGTTTGGCGCGGCGGGGGTAGGTTCGATGGCCGCATCGTGGCTGATTGGCGTCATCGCGGATCATTATGGGTTGCAGTGGGGGTTCTCGCTCGTGCTCGTCAGCCTGCTGTTGACCACGGCTGCCATGGGCGGCTATGCGTACATGCACCGAAAACTTCTGATCAGGTGACAAACTCTGAAATAATTGGCATAATGAAACCATCATCAGACGATCGCATTGTGGGAAATGAGGGAAGTCTCGTGGATCTTGAAGCTCTGCTGCAGCCTGCGGATCTCCTGTCTGCCCGGCATGTTCTCGCTGTGGCGCCGCACCCCGACGACATCGAGGTCGGAATCGGAGGAACCATTGCCCTGCTTGCAGAACGCGGCGTGGTGGTAGAGTACTTGACGCTGACGGACGGCGGCGCGGGCAGCGCGGATCCGCAAGTGGCTGGAGCGGGGCTTGCGGCGGTGCGAAAACGAGAGTTGCAAACATCCGGGGCGATTCTGGGCGTTTCAGGGTTTCATTGGCTGGATTTGGCGGATACGGGACTGGCGCAGGTTTCTGACCTCGCCAAGCGCATCGCCACAGTGATCCGACAGGTCAGACCGGATCTTTTACTGTCAATGGATCCGTGGCTTCCCTATGAGGTGCATCCGGACCACCGGGCGGCCGGTCTGGCGACTGCCGACGCGTTCGCTCTGGCCGGGTTTCCTGAATACAGTCCGGAAGACGCGAGCCGTGGCCTGGCTCCGCACGCGTGCCCGGTCATCGCATTTTACGGAACCAGCAGACCCAACACAAAGGTTGCCATCGACGCTTACATAGAGCGCAAGATTGCGGCCATTTTGGCGCATCAGAGCCAGTTTTCGGGGTCCGAGGCCGAGTTTATGAAATCGATTACGCAGTTTCAGGGCGCGACTTCCAAGGAGGCGGACACGCGTGTGACTGTGCCCTCGGAGCCCCTTCATTTCGCGGAACTGCTTAAGGTGATGCACCGCAGACTGACGCATTATAACACCCAGGCAGAGTGGATGTGATCAGCCTTAGTGTAAAGAGGGGGATGGAGCGTGGCGCTCGGCAAACAGATCGCGTATAGCGCAGGAAGCTTTGGCATTAGTTTGTATTCGCAGGCGTTTGCAACATTTGGCTTCTTCTTTTACGTCGATCACCTACAGGCGTCAGCAAGCCTGATTGGGCTTGGAATGGGCATCCAGGGGGTTTTGAACGCAATCCTCAATCCGCTTGTCGGTCACATCTCTGATCGGACCCATACGCGTTTTGGCCGGCGCGTGCCGTACATCCTGTTTGGATCGATACCGTTTGCGCTCGCGTTTATTCTTATCTGGGTTCCGTTTGTCCATCATACCTCCACGGCATTATTCTGGTATTTTCTCATCAGCGTTTTCCTTTACGATGTTATGTTTGTCCTTGTGGTGCTTAACTGGACGGCTCTGTTCCCGGAGATGTACCCGACTCTCCGTGAGCGGGCGGGCGTCTCCGCTTGGCGTCAAGGCATGGGAATTCTGGGGATGATTCTAGGCGTGGCTTGTCCGCCCCTGCTTTACGGCGCCTTCGGCTGGACGACCATGGCCGTGCTGTTTGGGGCCATCGGGTTGGTCACATTGCTCATTTCACTGTACGGGATCCGCGAACGGCCCGATCAGCAGCCGCAGGGGGAACGGGGCGTACCCATCCTGCAGGCGTTGCGCCTGACGTTTGTGAATCGATCCTTTGTTCCCTATGTGGTCGCCAGTTTCTTCATCCAATTTCCGTTTGTTCTGATTCCCGCCGTGATGCCTTTTTTCACCAAGTACGTGCTTCACGCGACGCACGGTGAAACGACGATCCTGCTTGGCACGCTGTTCATTACGGCTCTGCCATTCGTATACGTGTGGAGCGCGATCACGAAGCGTACTGGCGCGCGCGTTGCCATGATGGCGGCAGCCGCCATATTTGGCGTGGCCCTGATTCCGTATGCTTTCGTGAGAACGTTTACAGCCGCATGGATCGCCATGGTGCCGCTTGGAGCCGCGTTGGCAGGCATGCTCATCTTGCTGGACGTTCTGATTTCGGACGTCATCGACGAAGATGAGATGCGCTCGGGAGCGCGAAGAGAGGGTATGTACTACGGTGTGCAGGGCTTCATCATCCGGTTTGGCGTCACTCTGCAGGCGATCGTCATGGCGCAGGTGTTTACCCGGACGGGCTATGTGCCTGATCGCGTCAACCAGGCGCCTCAGGCGCTGGCCGGCATGCACGCCATGCTCAGCATCATTCCCCTTTCTTCGATCATTATCGCTCTCGTGGCTTTGTATCTGTATCCGCTTCACGGCCATCGCCTGGAGGGCATCGTGCAGTTTCGGGCGAAACGGGACGCGGAACTGGCGGCAGACCCGCCGCTTGCGGCCCCGCCGTTTGCAGGGCGCCCGATGTAGCGCTTGCGAAGGAACTACCCCGGGAAATACCTTCCCTGCCCGCCGGGCTCGTATACTGTGCCGCTGCTCAAACACGGCTGCGCCGAACTCGCCTCGGCACAGTATACGAGCCCGGCCAAGCGGGTTTTTCATCCTGCTGATGGTGGCGCGAAGCGCCATGACAGTCTATCCCGTATATCCGGGTGAGTCCAGCGGCGGAGACGGGCTGGGCAGACGGGAGAACAAATAACCGGACGCCAGCGCGATGAGCGCGAACACGAGGGCGGGCGGCGACGCGATGAAACCGAGTGGATGTGAGGCGACGCGCATCAGCAGTCCGCCTCCGCTTGCTCCGACTGACGCGCCGACCGCCATGGAGAGAGAAGCGACGCCAAAGTACGTGGCGAGGTACGGTTTGTCCGCCAGCAGCGCCGTATAGGTCTGCCGGTTGGGTATCGTGATCACCGAGCCGATGGAGAGGCCGACCACCGGGGCCAGGACGCCCCATACGTTGACGCGCAGGATGAGCGGGAGCCAACTCAGCGCCATGACATACATGCCAAACGCCATGATTTTGGGAGCGGACCAACGATGGGCATACCTGTTCATCAATGCGATGGCCGGATAAGACACTGCGATTTCCAGAATCGCTTCCAGGCTGAACAGTTCCCCAAGCGCCGTTTTCGGTGCGTGCAGCGCGTGCAGGGTATCGGGGATGGCGATGTACATTTGCTGATAGATCAGGTAGTAACCCATGAAAAGGATCACAAAGCGGATGAACACGCGATTGCGTCCAATGGCGCGCACCCCGCGCCACAGTGTGGGTTTGTTGTCCAAGGGTGCCTGATTGGGCAACAGCACGACGCTCATGATCCCGATGCCGGCAAATATGGCTCCCGCTATCCAGCAAATCGCGTTAAAGTGATCGTAGACGAGAAACGCGCCGAGCACAGGACCGACTGTGGTGCCTATGTTGCTCGTTGCCTGGCGGATGGTAAAGGCGCGCGCCTGCAATTCAGAAGGCACGAGGGAAGCCAGCGCCGCGTTTCCCGCCGGTCCAAACAGCGCGCCGCCGACGCCAAACAGGATAGCCGCCGCATACAGCCACGGCCCGGCTGCAATGAGGGCGAACAGAGCGAACCCTACGGAGCGGATCAGGCAGCCCGCCAGAATCACATACCGATAGGGAACGCGATCCGCGATCGCGCCGCCAAAAAGCTGCAGCCCCTGTTGCGACAGAATGCGAACCGCGTAGAGATTCCCCACAAACAGGGCGGTCATGCCGAGCGATAGATAATGGATGGACAGCATGGGAATGAGCATGAAGAACCCCATATTCATAAAGAGGGCTTCCACAAAAAGAAAATATACCGAGAGGGAAAATCGGTTCGACGCGGTCACTGTAGTCATCGTGCAGCCTCGTTTCATTTGAAGCTCTTTGCCAACTGTCATTCTAGCACACCGCGAAAAGAATGAGAGCGGCGGTGACTCGCCCCAGTGCGCTTCGTTCCGCTTGGTTGCATCTGCGCCGACTGCCGATCCGGGCGTTTCAGCCGCTCGAATCATATGGCGGCGCATGAGGCGATTGTGGAACTGTCGAAGCTCCATCAAAATGCTGGGAGACGGCTAATGTACACAGAACAGAATGGAGTTGCGTCAGATGAAAATATTATTGACTGCTGTGCTTGGCGCACTCATGTTCGCGGTGTTCGGTTCGATCTTCAGTGAACTTTTTTCACAAAAAATTTCGTGGATTGGCATTGCTGTCGGTGCAGTTGTCTTCTTCGCAGTGTGGCTTATAATACCAAAGTCAGAACGGGAAATGGAAGGGGGAACCTCATTGACACGAGGTATCGAGGAGACAAAAGAATTATTTGACAATTGGGCGTCAAGTTACGATCAGGATCTGAGAAACGCCAACGGGATTTTGGAAGGCTATGAAACTAGCTTGAAAACGGCATCTCAGGTATGCACTGTATCCAACGGAGTTCAGGTACTGGATATTGGGATTGGAACAGGGAAATTTGCACAACTGTTAGAAGCGCAGGGGGCGAAGATCTCTGGAATCGATCTGTCAGAATCCATGATTGATGAATGCCGAAAACTGCATCCTGGCTATGACTTGCAGATTGGTACTTTTCGGCAAATCCCTTTTGCAGATAATGCGTTTGATGCTGTCGTTTCAAGCTTCTGTTTCCATGAGGTACCTTTGGAGGAACGTCAAGCAGCCTGCGAGGAGGTGTATCGCGTCATTCGGAAGGGCGGGATGGCCTGTTTGTTGGACATCATGTTTGCCTCCAATGCGGCGGTTGCGGAGGCGCGCAAGAGTATGTTGGGCCAGTGGGACGACAGCGAGGTCTATTCGCTTGTAGGTGACCTAAGCGAACATCTGTACAGCTCCGGGTTCCACTCTGTTCAATGGCTGCAAACAGGAAGACTTCATTGGATGTGTCTGGCGTATAAATAGGACGTTGTTTGAATAGCACTACAATGAAGTCTAATTCGCTGAACATTTCAAATCAGATATGACGGAGTGAATGTGGGATTCGGTTGTTGGGGATAAGATCGGAACAGGATGAAGCACACATGGACAACTGATGGACAAGCGATCCAGTGGTCGGTAGTGTGAGCGACCTACAACCCCTTTCTTGGGCGATTGAGTATTTTCGTTCTGTTGATCGATCTAAAGGTAAAATTAAACGTTCAAAAGACAGATTTGTTTCCGCAGCCATGCCCACACTAGATTTTGAAACTGGATTTGGAGATCAACCACAGTTTGAAATCGCTCTCAAACATCCAGTGCAAAGTTCTGGGTTGTTTGGAGTAAATAATGCAATTAACTCCGTGTTCATTTATGTGGATGATCCTTCATCATTTCAAAGAACTGTACAGTCTTGCCTTGTTACATAGTCGGTAATAAAACTGTTTCGTCGCTGTTTGAGGCGGCGATGGGACGGCAGCACAAGGCTATGACCTGTTTCCAATCGGCTATTGACATCATCCCCCACACATAGTACTCTGTTTTACAGAGTACTATGTGTGGGGGATGATGGAGTGGATGTCGAAGAAGCGCTGAAGGATGTGCGGTTGATCAAGGGTTTGGTGGCGCAGGCACGGGGAGAAATGTTCAGGGGAGGCGCACCATTCTTTCTGATTTGGGGAGTCGTT
>JAJZEE010000037.1 GCA_021805735.1 Bacillota bacterium | reverse complement strand
TTGAAGAGTTCTAAGGTCCGTTGAGTCCGTTGAGGATCGAAAATGACCATACACCACGACAAAAATCCAAAAGGTTTTGGAAAGAAGAGAACGCGATGAATTGGTTCCGGGTGATCAAGGAAGACGATCTGTTTCTCGTCACGGACAATCAGGGAGACGTAGGGCATCCGCAACGCAACGATTTTGCCTACGGCTTGTTTACAAAGGATACGCGCGTTCTGTCCCGGTTTTACTGGTTCATCGACGGTGTGTCTTTTCACCTGTTGGGCGCCGATACCAGTCGCAATTATGAAGGTATATACCGATATGGCAATGACGTGTCAACGTCAGGAACGGGAACCTCGCTAAACGGGGACACGCTGATCCTTAGCAGGCGTCAGCTGGTCGACGGCCACGGCGGGCTAGTCGAGGAAACGGTCTGTGAAAACTATGGCGAGCAGGATATGGAACTGGCACTGAGTTACCTGGTGGACGCTGATTTCAGCGATATGTTTGAGGTCAGGGGATATTCGTCCGCGTCGCTTTCCAAAACGATTCGGGTATCTACTGTTGACGGAGCCGCCGTATTTTCTTATGAGGCGTCCGACGGACAGGTGATGACCACCATGGTCCGTCTGGAGTGCGGCGAGGGAGGCGAGGTGGACATCATTGTTCCCGCCGAAGAATCATCCGCGCCCGGCGTGCCTGCAGTGAATTCAGGTGTCCGGATGCTTGGTAAACTTCGCGTGGGCGCCAGGCAATCGACGACGTGGCGGATGCGCGTTATGGTCAACGCGGAGGCCGGCGGAGTTGCCCCGGGAGCGGCGTCGCTCGCGATAGGAGCGGCAGTGCCGTTTGCTGTTCTTGAGCGGGAACTGCAGAGAAGCTACGCCGATTGGAGCGCAACGGCGCCTCAGATTAAAACGCAGGTGGATTTTGAGCGGTGGTATGGACAAGGGTTGCGAGATCTGCGCATGCTGGTGACCGATATCGGGTATGGACCCTTCCCTGTCGCTGGGGTTCCCTGGTTTGCTGTACCCTTTGGGCGGGACAGTTTATTGACCGCGTTTGAAGCGCTTCACATTCAACCGCAACTGGTCAGGGGAACGCTCGCTACCATGGCGGCGTTTCAAGGACAGCAACTCAATGTCGGACGTGACGAAGAACCAGGCAAAATGATGCATGAACTGCGCATGGGAGAGATGACGCGCACCGGGAAGGTTCCGTTTGGACCGTATTACGGTTCGATCGACGCAACGCCGCTGTTCCTCGTGCTTGCCGCCGAATACGCAGATTGGACGGGGGATCAGCCATTTGTCAGGGGTCTTTTGGAGCACGTAAGGCGGGCATTTGAGTGGATTGAAATTTATGGGGACCGGGATGGAGACGGGTTCGTTGAATATCATCAACAGGCCGATGGAGGAATCGCCAATCAGGGATGGAAGGATTCAGGCGACTCGATCATGCATAAAGATGGTCGGTTGGCTGCGGGCCCGATCGCCTTGTGTGAAGTGCAGGGGTATGTGTATAAGGCCTATCGGAGCTGGGCGCATTTGTACCGGCGCCTGGAGCGGCCTGTGGAGGCGCAACACTGCGAACAGAAGGCGCAGAGACTGCAGGAACGATTTGTCGAAACGTTTTGGATTGCTGATGATTCGATCGTTGCTCTTGCCCTGGACGGCCACAAAATACCGCTGCGCGTCGTGACATCCAACATGGGCCAGGTCTTGTGGAGTGGAATTCTGCCTGACGATTTGGCTGGAAAGCTGGCCGCCAGACTTCTTCAACCCGATCTGTTTTCGGGATTTGGAGTGCGGACGTTGTCGACGCTGGAAACCGCCTACCACCCGCTCAGTTATCATAACGGATCCGTTTGGCCGCATGACAACGCGTTCATCCTGTTTGGCATGTCGCAATATGGATACGTCGATGCCACGGCGCAGGTTGCGCAGGGACTATTGCGCGCTGCAGGACATTTTCCACAGATGCGTCTCCCGGAACTGTTTGGCGGATATGCGGCCGAACCGGACGAGGCGCCCGTACCGTATCGGGTGTCATGTTCGCCGCAAGCATGGGCGTCGGCGGCGCCACTGCTCACGTTGCGCGCGTTGCTGGGCGTGAAGGTGTATCCGGATCGGCCGGCTTTTACATGCGATCCCTCGCTGTTGCCCGGTATGAACCATCTGACCGTGACAGGTCTTGCTCTGGGAGAAGGAACGGTTGACATTATAGTGGAACGCGCGACCTCAGAGGGGCTGTCGGTGTCCGTGATCAACAATACAACCGGATGGAAGTATGTAAAAGCCGAAGAGTTGACGTTATCAAGGGGGTGATGCGACCAGAGAGAATATCGTGCAACTGCCGTTTCTGCCCGCCCTTAGTGGCAGCGGTTTCATCGCAACAAGGGTCAATGCGTCACATGTTCGATTCATATGGGGGAGGTCAAACATTCATGAAGCAGGTCAATAAAAAGTGGACAACTGTGGTCGCTGGCGGAGCCTGTGTCGTGCTCGGAACCGCTCTGGTCGGCTTTGGCTTGCCTGAACAGGCTGCCGCGAAGGCAACTCATGCTCAGGTCACCATCACGCTTGGCGGATGGACATCATCGCCAGTGGAAGCGACATTGATGGCTAAGGAACTCACGTACTTCGAAAAGGCGTACCCATGGATCCACGTCAACTATCGCCCGATCAGCGGCAACTATGAGGCGATTTTGAAGACCCGTTTTGTGGCGGGAGACGCTCCTGACGTCATCTACGTGAACAACGGTGGGCAATCCAGTTCTTTCATGAAAAATGGGGATTTGTTGCCGCTAAACAAATACATTAAGGCGTCGCACTTTCCGCTGCAGGATTTCTTCCCTGGCGCCCTGAATCTGTTTCGCTATCATGGAAGCGTGTACGGGATTCCCAAGGATCAGTCTCCGCTTTCACTCTTCTATAACCCGGTGATGTTCCGCCAGGCGGGGATCAAATCTCCTCCGACCACATGGGCCCAACTGGCGGCCGATGCGCATCGGTTGACGGATGTTAAAGTGCATCGCTATGGCTTGATCAATTCCGCGCAGGAGCCGCGCTGGGCAGAATTTGTCTATGAGGCGGGCGGAAGCGTGATGAACCCCGCGATGACCAAGATGACGCTCAACACCAAAGCGGCGCTGCAAGGATTCAGCTTCTTCGTGAATCTCTATCGGAACGGATCGGCGGCTCTGCCTGGAACCGTCGGAGCTCCCTGGGGAGGGCAGGCGTTTGGCATGCAGCGCGCCGCGATGACGTTGTCCGGAAACTGGCTGGTGCCGTTCCTGGAACAGACGTATCCCAAGACGCCCTTTGCCGTCGTACCGATGCCTAAGGGTCCGAAGAATGCGGAAACGCTCACCTTCCCCGTCGCCTATGGGATTACCAGGGATTCTACAAATCCACAAGCTTCCTGGGATCTGATTCGCTATCTGACAAGTCGGCAAGGCATGACCAAATGGATGAATCTGGGGCTCGCATTGCCCTCGCGCAAATCCCTGCTGGCTTTGCCGTACTACAAGCAACATCCGGTCCTGAAAGGGTTGCTCGCAGACCTGTCCGTCTCAGTTCCGTGGACTTTTCCGGCCGGGTTCTCTCAATTGTCAAGCACCACGATGACCAATGAGACCACGCTGGCCATCATGGGCAAAGAGACGCCCGCCCAGGCTTTGGCCAATATGCAGCAAGGCGGTATGGCCATATTGCATTCAGGGAGCTGACTTCGAATGGCTAGCATAGAAGGCGCCGGGAGTTCTTCACTCCCGGCGTTCCCTAAGGGTAACGCATTTCGCCGTCGGGCCCGTCGTGAGTTAGGGGTGGGGTATATGTTTACCCTGCCCTCAGTCTTGCTTCTCTTTCTGTTTACTTTGGGTCCGGCGCTGTACTCGCTGTATCTCAGTTTTTTTTCATGGTCGCTGCTGAATCACATGCATTTTGTCGGCTGGCAAAACTTTGTACAACTCTTTCAGATGCCCCTGTTCTGGATCTCGGTTCGTAATTCCGTTGTATTTGCGTTAGTTGTGGTGCCCACGCAAACCGTGGTGGCGCTATTATTGGCGGCGATTCTCAATCAAAATCTTCCGGCGCGCGGTTTTTTCCGTTTGGCGTTCTTCTTTCCGGCGGTGAGTTCATCGGCTGTGATATCGATCATCTTCATGTGGATCTACAACAAATTTGGTCTTCTCAACGGGTTTCTATCTGTCTTCGGCATTGTCGGACCGGACTGGCTGGGCAATCCATCGTTTGCCTTGTCGTCCATCATGCTTTTGAATATCTGGACGACATCGGGATATTTTATGGTCGTATTCCTGGCGGGGCTGCAGGCAATTCCTGCGGAGATGTACGAAGCGGCGGCCATCGACGGAGCGGGTCGGTGGAGAAGCTTCTCGCGAATCACGGTTCCCCTGCTGAGCCCATCAACCTTCTTCATCGTGGTGATGGGAATTGTTGGCACACTGCAAATGTTTGATCAGTCTTTCATTATGTCTCAGGGTACAGGTGGTCCACTCAACTCAACGACCACCATTGTGTTATTGATATACCAATTTATTTTCTCTTATGGACAAGTCGGATATGGCGCTGCTGCTACAGTACTGTTGTTCCTGCTTATTTTACTCGCCACGTTGGCGACAAACTGGTGGTTCAAGCGGAAGCTCGATTACTTATAGGGGGTGAAGCTTGTGGTTGGCGCCCGCAAAACGTTTTCCTACAGGCTGGTGCGCGTCATATATCTCCTGATTCTAACGGTGGGCGCTTTGGCGATGCTGATTCCTTTTGCCTGGAGTCTCTCGACTTCCCTAAAGCCGCTGGGCGAATCCATGGCCTATCCTCCTGTTTGGTGGCCGCATCCCTTTGACTGGAGCAATTTTACCGTCATCTGGACCATGGTGCCGCTCGCGCGCTGGTTTCTCAACAGCGCCATAGTGGCGGTGAGCGTCACGATCGGGAATCTGATTATTGATTCCCTGGCGGGATACGCGCTCGCACGGATTCCATTTCGGGGGAGAAACGTTCTTCACCTGGGGATCGTTTCGATGCTGATGATTCCGTTTCAGTCGGTCATGCTGCCCGTTTACATTTTGCTGAGGTGGCTCGGACTGTTAGACAATTATGGTGGAATGATCGTTCCCGTGCTCGTGTCTGCGATGGGTGTATTTCTTATGAGACAGGCGTTTTTGACCGTTCCGCAGGAATTGGAAGATGCTGCGATGATCGATGGGGCGGGTCGTTTGCGGATGTTTTGGCAAATTTCCCTGCCCATGGTCACGCCGAGTCTTATGACTTTGGCGCTGATGATCTTTATGGGATCCTGGAATAATTTCCTGTTGCCGCTGTTGGTTGCGAACAGATCCCATCTGTGGACGGTGCCTCTTGGCATCGTGATGTTTCAACAGGAGTACTTCGTCAATTGGCCCTATCTCATGGCGGGCAGCGTCCTGGCCACTCTGCCCATCGCCATCCTGTTTCTGGTGTTTCAGCGGTTCTTCGTGCGGGGCGTCACCACGACTGGACTGAAATAGCCGGCGGCGGCAGCCCGGCGCGATGACCTGGGAGTGAGCCGCACCGGTTTCGCAGACAGCGGAGCCGGACCACTCTCCCCAGTCCACCTTCGGCCATGAACTCCTTGCATGACCATGTCTTGAGACCCATTGGGTGAGGATGAACTTCGTTGAGCGGGGACGGGGTAATTTCTCTTATAGTACAAATTAACTATATACTCGCATGCATGATAGATCTAAAATTATACAGGCAAAAGGATGTTTTCCAGCCTCCGAGTATCCTTTATCACGAAAGGGCGGTGGATTACCATGAGACTAGCTAATTCCGTGTTGGCAACAAATTATGCGACGGGTAGCTCTTCTCCTCTGGTAGCCTGTATTAATGGTTCCCGGCACTGTATCACGATGGGCTGGGCTAAGTTCGGTCAGACAAGACCCATACGCAAACACCACCGCAGCATGAATCAATCATGATAGAGTGCCGCGATCTTCTTAAGACATATCGCGTCCGCGAACGCAAAGGTTTTCTTAAACGATCGGAAATACGAAATGTTTCAGCCCTTCGTGGTGTGACCTTTTCTATCCCAAAAGGTCAGATTGTAGGACTCTTGGGGCCGAACGGGGCGGGTAAAACTACGCTCTTGAAGATTCTCTGCACGCTCTTGCTGCCGGATTCAGGAGATGTGCAAATCGCTGATACCAATGCACTGTATTCTCCCAAATCTGTTCGCAAAAGAATTGGCGTAGTACTCGCGAGTGACCGCAGTCTGTACTGGAAGTTGACTGGGCAAGAAAACCTCAATGTTTATGGCGCGCTCTATGGTTTATCCCTCTCAGACATTCGCAAGAGGAGTTTGGATCTTCTTAAATCTGTGAACCTCTTCGAGTTCGTAAACGTGCCCATCGAGAAGTACTCTACAGGAATGCGCAAGCGCCTGATGATTGCGCGAGCCCTGATTCACAAACCAGAGGTGCTTATTTTGGATGAACCCACTTCTGGCCTCGATATTCAGGGTAAACACGATCTCTGGACGCTTTTGAAACAGTTGGCTCGCACAGAACAGGTAACCACCCTTCTCGCCACGCACGACATGGAGGAAGCCGAAGCAGTTCCCGAGCGATTGTTGCTAGTTCATGACGGGGTGTTGCATGCAGACGGAACGCCCCAAGACCTCCTGAAGGCTGCGGGTCGCGAAAGTATAATTCGAATTGACTTGACTGAGCGACCTGCTCCGGATTCAGGATTTAATGCGAACCCCATTGTAGGCGGATTTCGTGTGGAATATCGTACACTTGACCCAGAACAGGTCCTTCCAACATTACTGCGCAGGCTTCCGTCAGCGATCAGAGTGGAACGCCGAGACCCCACCTTAGCAGAGGCTTTTCTCGCGCTAACAGGAGCCTCACTGGAGGATGAAACATGAGAGCGACGTCAGCACTATTTATGAGACAGATAAAGTATCGCTTTGCCTACCCGTTTGGCTTGGTGAATCTCGCGGTCGGACCCTTCTTCATTATCGGACCGTATGTGTTTGTCGCCAAGATGTATTCGGCCGAGTATCTGCGAAACGCCGTGGCCATCGGACTGATATTATGGTACTGGTTGTCAACCTTCTTTTGGGGGGTCGGTTTTGGGATTAGGGATGAAATGGAGGAGGGCGTCCTCGAAAGTATAGCCGTAACGCCTACTCCGTTGCGCGTGTTGCTCTACGCAAAAGCCGTGGATAGTTTAGTTGTGAGTCTGTACATCACGAGTTCGACTGTCCTTTGGCTTTATTTGTTCGCAAAAGTGAGTTTTCCGTCAATTAACTTCGGTATAGTAATTGTTTTTCTAATGGCGGCACTATCGTTCACTGGCTTGGGAATCTTGTATTCCGGCCTTGTCCTGCTGACAAAACAAGCCTCGCAATTGGGCAATCTGACGCAGGAAATTATCGGTATTGTCAGTGGGATGACAGCCCCCACCTCTATTCTCCCGCGAGCCGTGCGCTGGTTGAGCAGCATTCTGCCCCTAACCTATGCAATTCGAGGGGCCAGAGAGGCTTTTACAGGGCGATTCCCCACTTTTGACATCGCGATTCTTGTGGTTTTCTCTGTATCTTTATTCGCGATCGGTTTGTTCCTGTTTTCTCATGCTGATCATAGATTACGAGTGGCCGGTACTTTGGGGGAATTCTAATGAAGGCAGTGTGGGCCATGCTGTATACCACTTTTCGCACATTGAGCCGCTATCCAACACAATATCTCAGCGGAAGTGTGGGGCCTTTCCTATGGGCGATCCCTACTCTTCTTCTTATTCAGTATGCGAACAGAAGTGGACTGGAAAACGGGTTCACAAATGCAACCGGGCTCGATCCCCGTCTTGCTCTATCATATTTGTTCATTGGCGGTCTATATTGGAACTACGTTGAAGGTGTATGGAGCGTGGCGCTAAGCGTCCGCCAGAATTTTCTTGCCGGAACCTTGGAGGCGCTTTGGGTAACTCAAGCTTCTAGAATTTCTCTTATAATGGGGTGGTCCCTGGGAAGGCTAATCGGAATTACTGCCAATTCGGCCGTAGCGGTAGTAATCTTGGTCATTTTAACACCTCCTTTACCAATAGTGTCGTGGTTGAGTGCGATCGTTGTTTTAGTAATCTCTCTCATGGCCGCATATGGGTTTGCCTTTTTTCTAGCAGGATTATCACTCCGATACAAAGATGATGGTTCGATAGTGAGCATGCTTGGAAACGCAGCACCTTTGTTAGGCGGAGTAATTTTTCCGATAACTATGTTGCCATTGCCGATACGAGTTCTCGGGTATGCCTTTCCCTTTACCTACGGCGCTGATGTCATACGTGGATTGATCGTGGGCAGTCGAACTTTGATACCTTTCCCTTGGGAAATGGCCCTTATTATTGCTATGGGGATATTGCTCCCCATAATCGGGTGGATATCCTTTGTCAGACTTGAACAACGCGCCCGAAGTGCTGGTCTTGGGGGATTTTGAAATCCGTGGAGGCTGAGAACAGAGCCAATTCCGCGTGGTTGCAGGTCTGAGTTTGGCGGTGTCATGCATAGATGTTCGCAAGCACCGGAAGCGATCGCTCGTTCACCGAGAAAAGCCGTCTGAGTTTGGCGATGCCGTGCGTAGATGTTCGCAACCAGTGACAGAGTCAGGACGACACCCGTTGCAACCATGGTTCATGCGACACGATGGACGGCGGCTGATGGTTCCTGTACATTTGCAGAGAGACCGTTTGCTCAAGGACAGTGGCAGGTCCTGCGTAGCTGGACATGGCGGACATACGACAGTGGACAGCGGCAGCAGTCGTACGATACGAGAGGGTGCGTGAGGTGATCATACATACGCCCCGGCTGGTGCTCCGGGAATTTGTCTCCGAGGATTGGACAGCAGTTCATCGATACGCAACGCTTGATGATGTGTGTCGATATCAGCAATGGGGCCCCAACACAGAGACGGAGACGAAAGAGTTCGTTCAGGAAGCCATAGAGGCGGCCAGGCAAATACCCAGACGCCGATATGCGTTAGCGATCGTCGGACTGGACAGTGGGCTTTTGATGGGTACGATCGAGTTGGATGTGCGGGGACAGCATTTTCGCATCGCAGAGATTGGATACATCCTGCATCCCGAGCATTGGGGTCGAGGGTTCGCGCAGGAGGCGGCGCAGGGCATCCTGCGCTTCGGGTTTGAGAACCTCGATGTCCACCGCATATTTGCAACCTGCGATCCCCGCAACCACGCGTCCGCGAGTGTGCTGCGCCGGATTGGGATGACGCAGGAAGGATGGGCGCGCGACGAACGCCGAGTACGGGATGGGTGGCGGGATACTCTGACTTTTGGCATGCTGGACCAGGAGTGGTATGGCGAATCGCGGATCGGCCTGCAGCCTGACCGCGCGGTGGATCACCCACGCCTCCTGATTCGGGAACGCACGGACGAAGACCTGGAAAGCATTCGGGAAGTTGACCTGCTGACGTGGGCGCCGAACAATTCACCAGCGCCAGCGCCGCCGGAACCGTTGGAGAAGTATCGGATGTATCGTCAACATTGGCGGGGGCTTGTGGCAGTTCTGGATGGACAGGTTTGCGGATACGCGGGAGTCAACACCCCTTCATTGCCCAGTCAGCAGCACGTGTTGATGCTGGATATCGCCGTGCATCCCAGGTTTCAGCGCAGGGGTATTGCAACCGCCTTGCTGCGAGCGGTCGAGGCAGAGGCCCGCGCACAGGGCAAGACCAAGGTTGCGCTGCGCGTGCTGTCCTCGAATCCGGGCGCCGTCTCTCTGTACCGCCGACTCGGTTATATGGAGGAAGGACGGCTGCGTAAGGAGTTCTTTCTGAACGGGGTGTATGTGGACGATCTTTTCATGTGCAAAATCCTTTAAGAAGAGGTTCCGCTGATAGGCGCGTCCATCTCCTCCATAAGCACGATAATGGCCGGTCGCTGAAACGGATTCCATGGGAAAGGTAATGCGATCATGCGGTCAGAGTCGCTGTGACCATGGCGGGTTGTGTGATATATTGGGCAATAGGAGGTGTTCGAGTGCCGATTGAATACTCGAATCATGAAGTGCAATCGCGGTGGGGTCGACCAGCCAGGTACTCGTTTGCCAAACGCGCAGGCGGCAACGAAGAATTGGCCATCTTGCTTCCAGGGCAGGGATATACTCTGGATGCGCCGTTGCTGCATTATGCAGAGCGGGCAGCACTGGAGGCCGGGTGTGACGTGTTGGGAGTGGAATACGGGTTTCAGTCCAACCGCTCCTCTATTGTTTCCGGGGATTTTCCGGCAATCGTCGACGAAGTGGCTGGTGCATTGGAGCGACTGGCGCCTCCAGATCAATACAAGCGCTGTGTCTTTATCGGCAAGAGTATGGGAACGGCGATTTTGTGCGAAGTCTCAGAGAGACTAGTTCTCCCCGTTAAAAATCACATTTTTTTGACTCCGTTGCGCGCAACCATTTCGTTCATTCGGCAGGCGGAGAATGCAATCGTAATCGTTGGTGACCGTGATCCGCTGTTTGGCGCAGCGGATGTCGAACAGATCTCTGGATTTCCTAATGTCAAGCTGGAGGTTGTGGCGGGCGGCGACCATAGTCTGGAAATCGAAGGTGACATTACAGCATCCCTGGACATTTTGCATCGCGTCACGCATCTGTGCAAGACATTCTGCGATTCGCTGCTGTGACCTTTCGTTTCAAATTCTGCCTGTAAAGATTCATATGCTGTGCCCGTCGCGAGTTCGACGCGGCCGTGTCTGAGCATGGGCGCAGCATATGAATCCGGCTGGCAGGGATGGCCGCATCGCGCCTTTATGTTGTCCGGCGATCCGCCGCATTGAGCAAATTTGCACGCCGGCGGGACATGTATGCGATTGAACCGGAGATGCGCGGGTTGCTGGCGGTATTGATGGTTGTCAAAGTGGACGCACTTCCCGCAAGAGCCTACTGTGCCCCATAGAGAGTCGTCACTTGCGCAACCATCATTTGCACTGCAGTCTGCGCCGCCTGTTCCTGCGCGGTCGCACTTGTGGTCATGCCAGCCTGTGCTTGTTGCATCAATCCCGATTCGATACCGACGTTATGTTCGTAAGAAACGGTGAATGCGCTGTTCTCTGTGGTATCAGCGAATGCGAACCCTGCGGTCCGAGGGCTGGCCGCGATCACCGCCGTTACTGCTCCCATCACCCAAAGCTTGTGTGCTTGTTTCAAAGTCACCTCTGCTGTCCAAAATGTGCGCAAAAGTGCGCAGCATTCTGTTCCTGCCCCGAAGCCCCTTGAAGGCCCGCTTCGTATCTGACAGGCGTGACTTTCCCGCCATTTGTCGGTCTTGCTCTGACACCGACGCCTGTATCAGACGTTGCCGCCTGATTCGCCACAGGTAGCGCAGGTTGTTCATTCACAAAGTGAATCGAACAGGTTGCGAGCCTCTTGAGATTTTGCGCTGCATTCACGTCCCGATCATGATACGCGCCGCACTGCGGGCAGGTCCACTCTCGAACGGACAACGAAAGCTCCGGCAGGATATAGCCACAGCATGAGCACCGTTTGGAGGATGGGAAAAAGCGATCGGCCACCACGACCTTCGTGCCGTATAGAACGGATTTGTACTCCAGTTGCCTGCGTATCTCGCCGAACCCGATATCCGATACGGCCAGGGCCAATCGGTGATTCTTGACCATCCCCTGCACGCACAGATCCTCGATGCCGATGGCTTGGTTTTCGCGCACCAGTCGAGTGGTGAGTTTGTGCGTAAAGTCGGAACGGATATTCGCGATGCGTGCGTGGAGTCTTGCCAAGGCCGCCGCATCTTGTCGCCGGTTGTTCGAGACGGACAGTTTCATGCCTTTGGGGATCTTGCCTTCTATCTTTGCTTCCCGTTTCGCCGCTTCCAGCTTCCTGCTCAGTCGTCGCTGCCGAATGTTCAGGCGGCGCAGCGCTTTCTTCAGCGGCTTGGGTGAGTCGATCCCTTCGCCCGTAGAGAGAACCACGGCCGTCTTCACGCCGAGATCCACACCTTCCACATGATGCGAAATCCGCTTTCTCTTCGCCGCTCCCTTCGGTACATCCACCTGAATCGATACAAACCACCGATCGGCTGTCCGCGACACCGTGGCACTCAGAATCTTCCCCGTGAACCGCAGCGATTCCGTCATGTCCACCCAACCGATTTTGGGTAACTGGATGCGTGTTCCCTTCACGGCAAACTTGTCATTGGCCACATAGAACGAATCCAGGCACTGGCCTTTCTTCTTGAACTGAGGCTTGTGCACGTTCTTGCCCGCCTTAACCTCCGAGAAGAACTGCTTGACCGTTTTGCCGAGGTTGGCGAAGGGTTGCGCATGGGCGTCCCGATGCACCTCTCTCATCCATGGAAAGGCTTCATACTTGATCGCGTTGAACCGCTTCTTCAATTGCGACCATGTAGGCGCATGACCCGATTCAAAGTCCTCTGTCCAATGCGCCACCGCCCAATTCCATGTGAATCTGGCGCATCCGGCCGCCTGACGAAAATACGCCTCCTGCGGAGCGGTCGGACGAAGCTGGATCTTGTGCGCCAGTTCCATTCGCCGCATCTCCCCTCGGGGCTTCATCGAGCTTGTTTCGGATCGGGATGCTTGTGAGAAAGGGTCTCAAGATCAGTATATCGAACATGTGTTCGGATTGCAATGCCGAGCTGGGCGAAAGAGATCGGCACATGCATCATGTCCAAACCACCCGAAGCCAAACCGCGTGAGCCGACCCTTCATGCGACGCTGATTCTGCCAATCGGGCCTTTGTGCCGCGCTCGATATACGACAATAGGCGACCTGTCTGGTTGGACTAGTGGACGCGCCGTATCGACGCAACCCAGGGAACTCCTGAATCTGAGATGCCGTTGCTAACCATGTTCTTCATGGATACTATGATACATGATTGCGTATCCATTTAGTGACTAGGGTCTAGCTCCTTTCATGTGACCTAACCCCTGCCTGGAATTCTGAGGGAGCTTTCTTGAAATGCCCTTTAAAGAGGGGAGAGCAAAATCACACGACGATGATCAGTTCAGTAATACGACATAAGCCGATGGATAGATTTAAGGTATTTTCAAGAGTGCGGCGTTATAGTCGAGTCACATCATCGAGGTTACCTGAAATTGGTCTTGCTCTTACATTGGGGGAGACTCCCCGCTCCACCCAATGTAAGAGCATGTAGCTTTTCTCCTCATGATCAACTCCGAGAGTTCAACAGATGTCCCCGCTATTGCCAATCGCCATACATAGGGCAAACAGATTTATAAAAACCAATAGTGACTTTCCTTCGTTATATCAGTTGAACGACATACAAGGAGGTCACAATAGATGAATAAGATGCAGAGATTCGCTGCAACGGCGGTGGTGTCAGCGGCAACGTTCGCTATGACTGTGGGGTCTGTATTTGCTGCAAGCGCGCCTGATTTTCAACATCTTGGGTTTCCGAAAGTGGCGGCGACAACAATAATCCGTACAGGCCATGCGGCGACTCTCAAATACGGGGAGCTTGTCGTTCATGTGCCGGCAGGCGCATTTTCTTCGCAAGTTCAATTTGAATTGCTTGAGGGTCCGGTTCAACAGTTTGCCATGAGGGCTCCCAAAGGAGAGAATGCGCTGATCGACTTTGCGTTCAAGGTGACGAACACGAAGACAGGAACGTTGATCGGGAAATTCCAGAAACCGGTTGTCGTTTCATTCACGAATCCGGCGATTACGGCGCACAGTGAATATTGGAATGTGGCCCCCACCGGCAAGCTTCTCGCGAATCCCCTAAAACCGAAAATTGCGGGTCATACGCTCACGCACGGCAACCTCGGCGCTCCTGTCGGCTGGGTCATCACGACCCCTGCCATGATGCAGGCGAGCAGCGCAATGGAAGTGGTCGTTAAAAACGGGAAATTCAATCCCGGCATCGTGCATCTGCAAACAGGACAACGCTTGCAGTTTTTGTTTGATGGAATGGGAACCGACCACTTTGTGGTTCGCGGCGTAACGACATCGCCATTGGTCCACATGGGTCAATCCTGGACGTACACGTTCAATAAACCGGGAACCTACCATGTGCAGATGAAGGATATGAGCTATGTCCAGATGACGGTCGTGGTCAAATAGCCCCACAGAACAGCGTGTGCGGATCGTCGCACACGCTGCGCAAGGGCAGTGCATTCCCCCAAAGTGATATACTGGAACAGGGAAAGTTCCATACTTGTCTTGAAAGGGGATCGTGTAATGAAGGTCGTGAATGAATCGGAATTTAAACAAATCGTGTCTGCCGGCGGTTCGGTCGTGGCATTTTTTACAGCTGACTGGTGACCGTATTGCAGGCGGCTGGGTCCAGTCGTTGAAAAGGTTGAAAAAGAGACAACCGGAGTGCAGTTCTTATATGTGGACACGGACAAACATCCTGGCATTGCGCAGCCGTATGGCGTCATGGGATTGCCCACTATGCTCCTGTTCAAGAAGGGGAAGGTGGCCAATCAGCTCGTTGGCTTCCGGCCCGAGCCCCAAGTCCGTGCGTTTGTAGGATCTTAGACAACCTTGGCGCAGACTTATGGTCAAAGGTGCGCTATCGTTTCAGGATGGGAGAGAACACGGTCGCTGCGGTCGTGTTCTCTCCCATTCCGCTTGTGTATGGAGAGATGCACTGATTGCCCCTGAGCTTGAAACAAACCTTCTCGCGATGAAACCTTTTTCACGCTGATTCGTCTATATGGCGACTGTTTCTCAAAACGGAGAAACTCATGGAGGAGGCATCGCTCATGATTCAAAGGAAACATGCGTGGCCCATGGCTGCCTCGCTGCTGCTGGCGATGGCGCCGGCGACGGCGACGGCAACGTTGGCCGCATCGCCGAACGGTGCTGCTGCGCGAGCAACGGTGACACTCACACAGGCAGAGCAAATTGCCGTGCACACGTTCAACATTCCATCCTATTACAAGATAACCCAGGAGTCGTACGATTCCGGAGGACAGGGTAACCCGGTCTCGTATGGGCTCACGTATGGCTTCACGACCCCTACACAGCAGCAACAGTTCATCAATGTTACGGTGGACGCGACGACGGGGGCGATTCTCAACTACAACCGTTCATCGCTGCAAAATACGTTCGTGTACCCGTTGCCTGTGTCAGAGAGCCAGGCAAAAGCCAAGGCCATAGCATGGGTCAAGAAACTGTACCCCAATCTGTACTCCCAGGTCCAGATTCAACCCCTGTCACCGCAGATGGGGCCGCTCACACAGGCGGTCCAGTACAATTTCAACTTCGTGCGCATGGTCGGCGGAGTGCAGGCGCCATTCAACGGTATTGCCGTTACCATCGACCAAAACGGGCATCTCACAAGCGTCAACGAGACATGGTCAACCGTGAAATTCCCGTCCGCTCACCCAGCGCTGTCGCTCACGCAGGCCAACACGGCTTACGCGGACGGTTTGCCGCTGGAACTGTCCTATCAAAACAACTGGCAGGCGTCCAGTGGTCCAGCGCTTGTGCTCGCCTACTCACTGCCAATGGCGCCGTATCCGCAGTTTTGGGTCGGCGGACAGTTCATCAATCAAGGAAACGGCGTCGGAGTCCCGGTCATTGACGCGCAGACAGGGAAAGTCATCGACGCCAATGGAGTCGCGCATCCACTCACTCCCGCAAAACAACCTGCGCCGCTGGTTCCCGGTGGTCCGCAGGCGCCATTTTTGACGCACAAAGTCAATTGGACACAGGCGCAGTCCCTCGCCTATGCCACCCGTGTGGAACACATTCCGGCAGGTTTCAGCTTGACGTCTCAAATCCAAAACCGAACTCTCCCCAACGGCGACGTAAACTGGAGCTTTACGTGGACTGACAAGGCTAAAACGTCACAATACAACGCGCAAGTGGACGCGACATACGGATTCTTGCAAAACTCCTACATGGGCAACGGACCGTACACCGGCAAGGCAAGGTATTCTCAGGCGCACATGACAGCCGTGGTCAAGCAGTTTCTGGAACGCCTGTTTCCGCAAGATACAGGCGCTATCTCGGTCACTGCCTTTGCCTTCAAGAAACTTCCTGCCAGTGTGGTGCAGAGTTACTCCTTGCAATTCCTGATCAACGGACTTCCGGATGGGGCGAACGCGGGCAATATCTCCGCCAATGCCATCACTGGCCAGGTCAGCAATTTCTATTCTCCACTTCAGCAGGGTGAAACCGGACCGTTTCCGTCGCCATCCAAGGCGATCTCCCTGACTGCCGCCAAGCGGGCGTGGCTGCAGGCGGAGCCGTTGCAACTGATGTATCTGCAGACAAATCCGCCGCAAAACAATACACCGGGACAACCTCCGGGGCAAAAGCCGAAACAGTACCCGCCCGCTCATGTCGTACTTGTCTACGCGCCCGTGGGTCAGTATGCGAACGGCGGTATGGTGGACGCGTTGACCGGGAAGATGCTCGGTGGGCTGACTCCATCCGTATATACCGGGGTGATCAGGGACATCGGCAATTCGTCTGCGGCGCCTGAGATTCGACTCCTTGTCAACCATGGTCTGCTCACGGTCAGCGCTGCCGGCGACGTACATCCCAACCGCGTCATGACTCGTTCGCAATTTATTCAGCTTGTGACTGGAGCGCTCAATATCGGTCAGGGCGGTCCACAGCCTTTGATTTACTCCTCCAGTAAAATTCAGGGTTCCATGGCTGACGTGTCTTCGCGCTCGCCGGCATTCTCGGCGATCCTGTCTGCCTATGAGAGCGGCATTCTCCCCGCGGGTCCGTTGTTTCAGCCAAATCGCCCCGCGTCTCGTGGATTTGCGGCTGATGTACTGGCGCGGGCGCTGGGTTATGGCGCGATCCTGGCACATCCACAGGCGTTTCGCTTGCCCGCGAAAGACGCGGCTTCCATTCCCCAGTCGGAGTATGCGGCAGCCGCGATCTGCTACTCACTGGGTCTGCTTTCTCTGATCAATGGGAACTTTGACGCGTCTTCCGGCCTGACGGTGGCCCAGGCTGCCGTATCTGTCGTGTATGGCGTCGACGCGCTGGCGCAGGGGCAACATCAGCTCATGCAGCCTGGGATGGGGTACTGATCCTGCTCCGCTCTTGGCCCGAAGACACGCATGCGAGCGCGCGCTTCGGGCCATGCTAACTTCTGGACGGCGCTGCGAGATCTCTGAGACTGCGAACAGATGCTTGCCTTACAGGCGTAATTATGGCATAATTCAACCTACTAAGAAGCTCTAGGCTTGGCAGTATGTGTTGAGAGGAGGAATCGATCATGGGGGAGACTGCCAACAAGCGCAGCCGTTGGTGGAATCTGTTGCTTTTCATACCTTGGGTAGCCGTGCTGTGGCCGCCGTTTTACGCTTCGGCGACGCCAAACATCGCGGGTTTTCCGTACTTTTATTTCTATCAATTCATCTGGATTGTGATCTCGGCGGTGCTGACCGCCACCGTGTACTGGATGTTTAAGTAACTCTTTTGGCGTCGATGAAAGCGTTGTCATTGCGGCGCGCCGCGTCGTCTGATGCCCGGGGAACTTGTGGGGAGGGATGATTATGATCCATTGGACTGCTCTGGTTGTGTTTACTGTCTTATTCATATTCGTGACTGTCGTGGGTTTTGTGGCGTCCAGGTGGCGGCAGGGAGACATGGGATTGCTGAGTGAATGGGGGCTCGGCGGTCGTCGTTTCGGAACTGTGATCACGTGGTTTTTACTCGGCGGTGATCTGTACACGGCGTATACGTTTATTGCGGTTCCGGCTCTGGTGTTTGCTTCCGGAGCGTTGGGATTTTTCGCGCTGCCGTACACGCTGATGGTTTTTCCAATCCTGTTTTTGGTGTTTCCCCGACTTTGGTCGGTGGCGAAAAGACACGGCTACATCACTGCCGCTGACTTTGTCAAGGGACGGTACGAATCAGGGGGCCTGGCGCTGGCGATGGCCATTACGGGCGTACTCGCGACCATGCCTTATATCGCGCTGCAGTTGATCGGCATGCAGGCGGTGCTTGGGTCCATGGGCCTGCAGGGCAGCTTGCCCCTGATCATCGCCTTTGTCATCCTGGCGGCGTACGATTACAAGAGCGGCCTGCGCGCCCCGGCGCTGATTGCGGTGGTCAAGGATACGCTCATTTACGTCACGGTGATTGCGGCCGTCATTGTGATTCCTGCCCGGCTAGGCGGGTTCTCTCACATCTTCCAGGTGGCCGGCGCGGTATTGCCCACGCACACGCCGCCCGGAACGCTGATTGTCGGACCCAAGGCGTATACGGCCTACGCAACGCTAGCCCTTGGTTCAGCGCTCGCGCTGCTGCTGTATCCGCATTCGATTACGGGGATTCTCAGTTCGAGCGGTCGCAATGTGATCAAGCGTAACGCGGCCCTGTTGCCCGTCTATTCGATCATGCTGGGATTTCTGGCCCTTCTCGGGTATATGGCGCTTGCGGCCGGCATTCATCCAAGCTCGCCGACGGACGCGGTGCCCATGCTTTTGATGAAAGAGTTTCCGTCCTGGTTCGTTGGCTTTGCTTTTGCCGCTATCGCCATTGGCGCCCTTGTACCGGCGGCCATTATGTCAATCGCAGCCTCCAATCTGTTTACGCGCAACATCTATCGTGAATATATTCGCCCGGACTGCACGGATCAGGACCAGGCGCGTGTGGCGAAAATCACGAGCCTCGTGGTCAAATTTGGCGCGCTCGCGTTTGTCTTATGGCTGCCGGCCACGATGGCGATCTACCTGCAAACGCTCGGCGGCATCTGGATTCTGCAGACGCTTCCGGCTGTTGTGGTCGGTCTCTATTCGCGCTGGTTTCATCGTGCAGGACTGTTGCTCGGCTGGCTCGTGGGAATGATCGTTGGCACTGGGATGGCGTGGGCGGAAGCGTTTAAGACCTCCGTCTATCCGCTGCACTTTGGCGGGTTGGTGATTCCCGGTTACGCGGCCGTATGGGCGCTCATCGCGAACTTCGCGGTGGCGGCAGTCTTCACGGTGATATTCAATGCAATGGGCGTGGCGAAAGGGAATGATAGCACGGCGCCCGCGGATTATGAGGGAACGTCGGTCGCGTCTGTCTGATTCTATCTGGGATGACCAGTGACGCGAACCGAAATGGTCTGGCCCGGTTGGCTTGGCGGTCGAACAGATTCGTTGCTGTGGGTGCATGCAGCAGGCAATCAGGGGCGCGTTTGCGCCCCTGAACCTTATTCCACAAACGCAAAGGCGGCGTCCAGATCTTTGCTGGATCGAATTACATGAATCGAAAATGCGTCGTGCGCACGGTCTTTTCGATTCATCAATGCGATCCACACCGAGGTAACCACCAGGATTCGACGAAATTCACTGATAGATGTCGTCATGTTCGCCTTGTGCAGGTCCGTCAAAACACCCAATCAAATCTTGAAACGGGTCGTTCTTTGTCTCCTGAGTGGCCAGCCAATACTCCAAAGCGCGTCGCACCAGTTCCGCTTCACTGAGTTGGTATTCCTTCGCCAGTTGCTTCAGCGCCCGATCCTGATCCGGTGTGATGTAAGTTTGCTTTCGAATAAGATCCATTTGCGTACCTCCGCGACATCATCTATATACATTATAAAGTTACCGCCTGGTCTGTGTCTGCGCACGGTCCGTCCAGGCGCTGTTGTTTTCATCCTGCAGATTTTGCTTCTAGCAGTGGAGTGTCGAAGGGAGCTGTGGAACGTCTGGCTGCGACAACCCTTTTGCGCCCCTCTGTTTCCGCCGGGCGGCGTACAGTTGTACGTCCGCCGCTTGGTAGAGAGCATCGAGTGAGGCGCCGTCACGGCCCAAGACGGCGATTCCCGCCGTGAGACGCACCCCTTTCACAGATCGCCTGATTGCGCTCCGGACCGCCTGCACCGTTGTTTGCAATCGCGCCGCGGAGCGATAGCGAAGCAACACGGCGAATTCGTCGCCTCCGAGGCGGGCGACGAGGAAATCGGGGGACATAAAGTCATGCAGCACACTCCCGATCTGCCCGAGAACGCTGTCGCCCGCCACGTGGCCCAGGGTATCATTGATCGCTTTGAACTCGTCGACGTCGAGGATGACAAACGCCCACACTTGATTGCGCGACATCCCTGCGTGCAGAAGATACTCTCCCTTGGTCCAAAACGCCCTGCGCGTCAGGATGCCTGTCAGCGCGTCATGGTCCAGCATCGATTGATACGCTTCCATCGTAATCGCCATGTCCCACGCGAAGAGGCCGCGAATGGCTTCGGCAAGGTTCGTCTGGCGGTTCCTGCGCAACCTCTTGGCGACGAACGCCTGGAGTTCCCGATAGGCCATGACATACCAGGAAAGATCCAGACCCAACCGTTGATGCACATGCACAATGGTGCGGGCGCGATCCACGTCAAGCAAACTCAGGCGGCCGCGCGTCAGGGTCTGCAGATGCTTTGTCAGCGCCGCACCGTATCGCTTCATGGCGTCCGGATCCTCCAGATGGACTCCTGCCGCTGAGCGGCGAATCCAGGACACGGTGGCGATCGTGGCGGCGGAAAGAAGATTCTCTATGCGGCGTTGCTCATTTTCGATGATCTCCAGATGCGCGTCCGTCAGTTCGGCCGCGCGCGCCAAAGCTAGGGGAACTCCATGCAATTGTCCCAGTCGCAGTCCCGGGGCGGGCATGTACACGGTTGTTATCCATTCGCGGCCTGGGCGGGCCAACACAAACCCCTGCGCGTAACGAACGCCGAGCGATCGCAGGCGTTCCACCTGCTCCCACGTCTCGCATCCCTCCGCAATAATGCGCACGCCCCGAACGTCGACCCATTGCACGAGCACCTCGATCAATTTGGCTACATCTGGGTCCTCGTTGATATGGATGACGAGAGACCGATCTATTTTGAGCCAATCCGGTTTCAATCGGATCATGCGCAGGGGGTCTGCTTCACCGATTCCCCAGTCGTCAATCGCCACCATCGCTCCCGAAGCGCGGGCGGGCGCCAACAGCGCATCCCAATTGGCGGATGATCCCGTGCGCTCGGGCAGTTCGAACACGATATCCTGGAGCGGCCGCTCATCCGGCGCCGCGGTCCGCGCGGAATCCTGAAGCGAGGCCGATGTTGCGTTGACGAACAGGATCGTCCGCGCGGGTCTTTCGTGGGCCAACTCAAGAGCCAGTTCCTGCGCTCGGCATAGAGTGGCGGGCAGGCATTTTCGCTTCCTGGCCAGCGCATGAAGCGGCCGGAACCCGTCCTCCTCGCGACCTGCCAACCGCGAGAGAGCTTCATAGCCAATCACGCTGCCTGTCATAATATCTACGATGGGTTGATACACGATGCTTGGTTCCACGTACAGATCGCCATGGTCAGATTGAACCACAGGGATTCACCCCATTTGGTCGGCGCGGTATTGGTGATAGAATTACTGAATACCACTGCCGCTAGTATGGCGGAAGCAGACTGGATTTGCCTGGCTTTCCATAACGGGTATACACATGTTGTGAAGATATACAACGCATCCAATTTCTACGTTATCACATGTCGGACGAAGATACATGAGAGAATTCGGAAAAATCTGAGCGACGGGAGACGGGAGGCCGCGCTTCTCTGAAAACCGTATGGACGTAGATGATGGGGAGTCCTGTGTGATGTTGAGACAAACTCGTCATAGAATAGTAGTATTCAGACTCAAAGGTGAAACGAGTATTACTCTGAATGGCGGCGACATTTTTCGGGTAAGAGGGTGAAGTGATGGAGGAGAGTTTTCAAGTTCCTGAGCAGCGCATACAGGACGCGCTCATGACCTGCGCAGGTTCAGATTATGTGCGCGTCGATTCCCAGTTGGCCGCCCGTATTAGCGGACAGCGGGAACCGGTTGTCAGCGTGTTTCCCGGCGCCGCCGATGAGATGGCCGCCGTTTTAAGGCTGGCCAGCGAGAATGGCTGGAAGGTGGCGCCTGTTGGGGCGGGAACGCAACTCGGTTTCGGCAATATCGCGCAACCGATCGCCGTCGCCGTGCGCACGGAGCGACTGTGTCAGGTCGTCGATTATTCTCCAGCCGATATGGTTGTCACCGTGCAGAGCGGCATGCGTTTCGCGGACTTGCAACAACTATTGGCCAGTCATGGACAGATGCTCGGCATCGATCCGGTATGCAGCCCGGCGGCTACTGTCGGCGGATTGGTTGCAACAGGAGTTTCCGGGCCGGCGCGGGTCTTGTACGGAACGCTGCGCGACATGCTCATCGGAACGCGTATCGCGTTTGCCGATGGAGATCTCGTGCGAACGGGAGCCAAGGTGGTTAAAAATGTCGCCGGATACGACCTGTCCAAATTATTTATCGGTTCTCTAGGCACCTTGGGCATTTTGACGGAGTGCACGTTCAAGCTGAAACCGCTTCCTCTATATCGGGAGTTGTGCCTGCTCGGCGGGTCGATCACGCAAGTCGACGCGCTCCGCAAACAGGTGATGGATTCAAACCTGATTCCGAGTAGTCTGGAGCTTTTGGCGACGGAACAGGCCGGGAATGCGGGAGACCATAGTTCAACTCAGTGGATGCTCGCCGTTGGTTGTGACGAAGGCGAGCAGGCATCCGCATTTCAGACCAGGTCTCTGCAACAGATGGCATCGGTTGTCGGCGCGTCGTTCACCGTGTTGCGGCAAGCGGAAGTCGTACAATTTTGGGAGCGCTATCGCAAGACACTGGAGCCGTCAGGACTTGTGTTGCGGATTCAGGCGCCTCCGACGCAACTGGCGTCATTGGCTGGAGATATTGCCGCGTTGGCCGCTGCGCATGAGGTCAGGGCGTTCCATTCGTTCTCCCTGTCCAGCGGAACGGGCCGTGTCTTCGCGAAAGTGTCTGATGTCGCCGCGATCCTTGACTTAATCAGCGCTGTGCGCCAGCGGTGCAGTGAACTTGCTTGCGTGAGCGTCATCGAACGCGCTCCGCTTGAGGTCCGTCGTCACCACGACTGTTTCCATGGCAGTCGGGTCGGCGAGGGGGAGCTTGCCGTGATGCGGTCGATCAAGCAGGCCTTTGACCCGCGCAATGTGTTGACGCCAAGCAAATATGCGGGAGGGATATGAGATGGCGTACATGGCAGCTGAAACGCCAGTGCCAAGCCTGTCCTCTATGATTGCCGATACACCTGACGCCGACAAGTATTCAGTTTGCGTCCATTGCGGGTTTTGCCTGGAGGTTTGTCCGACATACCAGGAGTTGTTTGATGAAAACCAGTCGCCGCGAGGACGAGTCTATCTCATCAAGGAAGCCGCAGAGGGCCGCCTGTCGCTTGATGCCGCCGTGATTGATCCCGTATTCACCTGTTTGGACTGTCGGGCTTGCGAGACAGTGTGTCCTTCCGGCGTCCAGGTGGGCGCGTTGATTGAAGAAGCGCGCGGACAAGTACATGCGGAGCAATTGCCGCGCGGAATCAACCGAGGGCTGGAGAAACTCGTCTTGCGGCATATTTTCCCGTATCCAGTACGGCTGTATGCGATCGGCGGGCTATTGAAAGTTTACCAGAGGGCAGGGCTGCGATGGCTTGTACGCAGACTTGGCCTGTTGCGCATCCTGCCGCCACACTTGCGGGAGATGGAAGCGGTGCTTCCTGCCGTCAAGGCGCGCCCGGCGCTGCAGACCCTGCCGCCGCGCATGGCCGCCCAAGGTGTGCGCAAAGCCACTGCGGCGCTGTTCACGGGCTGCGTGATGGATGTATTGTTTGCTTCTATCAATGAAGCGACAGCGCGTGTGGCGGTCCGCAATGGTCTGGAGGTCGTGGTGCCCAAGCAGCAACTGTGTTGCGGCGCCTTGCAGATTCATGCGGGCGACCGTCAACAGGCGCGCGACCTGGCGCGTCAAAACATCGACGCGTTCCTGGCGACGGGAGCCGAGTACGTGATCATCAACGCGGCGGGTTGCGGCGCGGCGTTGAAGGAATACCCGGAACTGTTTCGCGATGACCCGGAGTATCACAGCAAAGCGGAAGAGTTTTCCGGACGGGTGCGCGATATCAGCGAATTGCTCGTCGAAGTGGGGTTCGAAGCTCCGACGGGCCGGGTGGAGCGCACGATCACGTACCACGATGCCTGCCATCTCTGCCATGCGCAGAACATCCGCGATCAACCGCGCCGTATTTTGCGTTCGATACCTGGGCTGAAAGTCGTGGAGATGCAGGATTCGGAGCGGTGTTGCGGCAGCGCCGGGATCTACAATCTGATACACCCGCAGATGGCCGGGCAGCTTCTCGAACGGAAGATGGATGACGTGCCCGAGGGTGTCAACGCCATCGCCATGGGGAATCCAGGGTGCATGCTGCAGATCAGGGTTGGCGCGCACCGCCGCCACCAGGACGTCGACGTGCTGCACACCGTCGAACTGCTTGATATGGCCTATGCAGAGGAGGCGCGTTGATATGCTTGCGGAGCGCATCATTGCGGCATTGCGCGAGATTGTCTCGGCGCAGAATGTGCTGTCTGAAGCCAATCAGGTGAAGGCCTACGATTGCGACGCGTATGTCGCCGAAAAATCGCTGCCTGGCGCCGTCGTATTTCCCGAATCGACGGATCAGGTGGCGAGGGTCGTGAAACTGTGCAACCAGGAGTCGATTCCGTTTTTGCCCAGGGGTGCGGGTACGGGCCTGAGCGGCGGGGCGACGCCGCGAAACAACGACTTGGTCATCAGCCTCGCCAGGATGGACAAGTTGCTCGCCGTGGATTTTGACAATCAGCGCGCGGTCGTGCAGCCCGGTTTTGTGAACCTTGTGCTCACGAAAACAATCGCGGAACGCGGATTCTATTATGCGCCCGATCCCTCCAGTCAATCGGTGTGCACGATTGGCGGCAACCTGGCGGAGAATGCGGGAGGGTCGCATTGTCTCAAATACGGCGTCACCACCAACCACGTCGTGGCGGCCAAGGTGGTGCTGCCGTCCGGGGAGATCGCAGATTTCGGACACCCATTCGGCGATCCGGTCGGTTATGATGTACTCGGGGTGATCGTTGGGTCGGAGGGAACGCTTGGCATCGCCACCGAGATCACGGTGAAGATCCTGAAGCGTCCGGAAGCCGTGAAGACGGTGCTGGCCTATTTTGATCATGTGGACGACGCGTCCAGAACGGTGTCGGACATCATTTCCTCGGGGATCATTCCGGCAGCGGTGGAGATGATGGACCAACTCATGATGCAGGCGGTCGACAAGAGTCATTATCATGTGGGTTATCCGCTGGACATCGAGGCGGCGTTGCTGGTCGAAGTGGACGGTCTGTCGGCCGGAGTCGAAGACACGGCGCGGCGGGTGATGGAAATCTGTGAGCAAAACCACGTGCGCAGGGTGCAGATTGCGAAGGACGATGCGGAGCGCGCCCTGTGGTGGAGCAGCCGCAAAATGGCGTTTCCGGCGATCGGACGGATTTCTCCGGACTACCTCGTTCAGGATGGCGTGATTCCCCGCACGAAGCTGACGGAGGTCCTGCGGCGCATCGCGGAGCTGAGTCGCGAGCATGGATTGCGGGTGGCGAACGTTTTCCATGCGGGCGACGGGAATCTCCATCCACTCATCTGCTATGATGCGCGAATTCCGGGGCAACGCGAGCAGGCCATGAAGCTCGGGGAACGCATCCTGGAACAGTGCGTGGATGCCGGCGGCAGCATCACCGGCGAACACGGCGTCGGTTTGGAGAAGATCGGGCAGATGGCGTATATGTTTTCGGCAACGGACTTGAAGGCGCAGCGGCGGTTGCGCGAGGTGTTCAACCCGCGCGATCTGTGCAATTCGGGCAAGCTCATCCCACATCCCGCGCGGTGCGCAGAGTTTCGCGACGCGCGGAAGTCTGCCGCGCAGCATATGAATCCAACTGGCAGGAACATTTTCCGGGAGGAGGCGCATGAGTCATGCTGAATGTTCTTGTCGCCGCAGATTCCTATAAAGGCAGCCTCTCGTCCGGCGACTTCATTCGGGCCGTTCAGGAAGCCGCAGCGCGTTGCGGTAACGTGACCGTGAGGGGAATTCCCATCGCCGATGGCGGCGAAGGCGTTCTTGATGCGATCCTCGGACCGCTGCATGGCGAGCGGATGGAGTGCGAGGTAACAGACCCGCTGGGGAGGAAGATCTCTGCGGAGTATGGACTGGCCGGGCACACTGCGATTATTGAGATGGCGCGTTGCTCCGGACTGACTCTATTGACCGCGGAGGAACGCAACCCCCTCTACACAACTTCGTATGGGTTGGGGGAAGTGATTCGCTGCGCGCTGGACCGTCCCGAGGTCGAGACCATCATCGTGGGAATCGGAGGTAGCGCGACCAATGACGGCGGCGTCGGGATGGCTCAGGCGTTGGGGTTGCGTGCGCTTGACGCGGACGGGGAGCAGGCGCTGTTTGGCGGGATTCATGTCGGGGAGATAGTCCAACTGGATACACAGGGTCTCCATCCGAGAATAAAGGAAGTGTCCATTCGGGTCATGTGCGATGTCTCCAATCCGCTCTACGGTCGCCAAGGAGCGACCGCCGTGTATGGCCCGCAAAAGGGCGCGACTCTCGAAATGGTTGAACTGTTGGACGGCAATTTGAGACACCTCGCGCGGCAGATTCACCGCACCCTCGGGATCGACGTGTCTGAGTTGCCGGGCGGGGGCGCGGCGGGGGGCGTTGGCGCGGCGTTGGCAGCTTTCTGCGGCGCCAGTTTGGATTCCGGCATCACGGTGATGCTCGACCTGTTTCATTTTGAAGAGGCGGTGCGCGACGCCGATCTCGTCATCACCGGGGAGGGCAGGACAGACGCGCAAACCGCGTACGGGAAAGCGGTGGCCGGAGTCGCCCGGCGTGCGAAGGCGTGCGGCAAGACCGTGGTGTGTCTGTCCGGCGCTCTCGGCGTCGGACGGGAACTGTTGTATGAACTGGGCGTGGACAGTCTGTTCAGCATTTGTCCGGGGCCGGTCAGCGAGGAGTTCGCCATGGCCAACGCGTACGCTCTGGTTACGGACGCGGCGGAAAATATCCTGCGGCTGTTCATCTGACATGTGCTTGACTCTATATAGTATGCGCATATATAATATGTGCGAGTATATTAAGGAGGCATCGATATGTGGAGTTTTGAGCATTCGGTTGAAACGACAGCGTCCTCAGCGGCGATCTGGAAGCTGTACAGCGATGTGACCACTTGGCCGGTCTGGGATGCCGGCATCTCTGCCATAGAATTGGACGGACCATTTGCTGCCGGCTCAACGGGAACAATCACCCCCATGGGGCAGGACGCTCTCCGTTTCCGCATCCTCAGCGCCACCCCTGGCAAAGGGTTTTCAGACGAGACTGAAATACCGGGAGCAGGGGTCGTCATTCGCTTTATTCACACCTTGGGCGAAGCCCCATCTGGGAAGACGAAGGTGACGCACCGCGTCGAAATCGACGGTTCCGCGGCGGACACACTCGGCCCTCAGATCGGCCAGTCCATGACGGAGGGCATTCCAGAAACCATGGACTCGCTTGTACGCCATGCTCTCCACGTTGGTCTATGATTGATCAAGCCGTGCATAGGCGATTTTCAGACCATCGCTGATGCCATCAATGCCAAGTGTGCCGAGTGTGCAAAGGGAGTCCTTGCTTTTGAAAGAGCGGAAATTACAGACCAGTTTTGAAATGCCGTCCGACAGTCCGGGATTTTTGCTGTGGCAAGTGACAAATATATGGCAGCGAAAGCAACGGGCTGCGCTCAAGGAAGTCGACTTGACCCACGTCCAGTTTGTTCTGCTGGCCACTCTGGCCTGGCTGACTCAAGAAGGTCAGGAGGCGACGCAAGTTGTCTTGTCACAATTCGCCAAAACGGACGTCATGATGACGTCCCAGGTGCTGAGAACACTTGCCGTGAAGGGGTTGCTGACCCGCGAGGAACATCCCGTGGACACGCGCGCAAAGGTCCTGAAGGTGACGGAGGCGGGGCATGACGTTCTGGAACGCGCCATTACGCTCGTCGAAAAGGTGGACCGGGATTTCTTCGCCGGGTTGGGCGCGGAATCCGCGCAAATCGTTGCTCTCTTTCGTCGATTGCTCAGTCACGAGTAGGTTTCCATCGCTGGCGCATAACGAACAACCCAATCATCTCAAAGCAACATACCCTTGATCGTGCCTGGAAAGGCTGATCACAGCGCGATAGCGGGCAGACGAACTCAGAGCAAACACGTATTTCAAAAGTACGAAGTGCGATTCGGATTATGCTCGCTCAACTCCAGCTCTTTTACCAGAACGTATTTCTGTACTCCCTTGGCGCTGTCAATTGCCTGCTGTCCCAGTTTCTCCGCCATTTGAATATCGCCGCGCGCATACGCTTCTTCGACGTCCAGCACGAGCAGGCTGACCTTATCCTTTACGGCCGCCTTCGCTTCGAAAAACGCGTTCCAGTTGCGCTCTCGAAGAGTCTTAAGCGCCAGAAAATACGGTTTGACTGCAGGATTGCGAATTTGACTGATCCACTCGGCGGCTTCGTTCCACTTTTCTTCTGCGGACGCGACACCAGCAAGGTATTGTGCGCGCCGATCTGCATTTCTTCGTTTCACGGCCAATTTGCGCGCCACTTCATAATCACCGTGGGTCATTGCGTAAATGTATCCCGGAAAGATGCGCTTCTTGCGCCGGCGTAAGTAGCGATCAATCCGTTCGACGCTCGGAGAAAACTTGAAAATGCGGTAGTTGTACCAGGTCCACCCTGCTACAACCACAACTATCGTGAAGTATACCGTCATGCCGATGATCATTTGGCGCCACTGGCGCGTCAGAAAATAGCTCCACAGACCGACGCCGAAAAGCAGCACGAACCAGATGATGTAGCGAATAATGAGGAATTTCATCGCGGCCCCCTCGACACACTGTCGTAGCGCAGTTAGCATCTCCGTCTACAAGGGAAGTAATTCAATGTCTGGGAAATCTTGGATGCGACAACGAGATCCATCTTACTGGACCGGGGGGCACGACCGTCACTCAAATTCGAGCTGCCGTCCAGGGTTTCATCCGCAAAATCAACAAGATGCCAACCAAAAACGTGGATCAGCTCTGTATTCAGATGTAGAGGGGAATCTTTAGCCCAACTTATGTAGAACCAAATACGGAAAACCGATCGCAACGGTTATTAATGGCAAGATCGTGGAAAGAACCGAAGCAACGGAATAAACGAGATCGGGATTGGCGCTCCTTCGAGGGCGCTTTTTGTCACCCGCGCCAGGTGCCAATCTCTTCGTGCGTCTGAGCCCCTGACTCTCGCTCTATCTGCGCCACGGTTTTCATTGGCAAAAAGAGCCGCGCATTGCACAGGGATTGAAAACCAAAGTGACGATAGAACCGTTCTGCGTCAGCACTCTTTGCATCCACGACTACGGCTGCCGCTGCGATGCTGGCGCTGTGTACATAGGAACGTTGGAGCGCGTCCACTAATAAGAGTTTTCCTATTCCCTGGCCTTGGAATGCGAGATCGACCGCCGAGCGCCCCAACAACGTCACGGGAACCTCGGGATATCGGGGCAGGTGTTTTCTCAGTCGATCAGGTAGATCGACCAGATTCACACTGCTGGCCGAAAGGGTGTAAAATCCACGAATTCTCTGCGGTTCATCGCGGGTTATCAGGACGAACACGACGGCAGCATGGCGTTTTGCATCCTGTCCGGCGATTTCCCGCAAGTACAGATTCAGGATTTCGTCACCGCAATTGAAAGATAATCGATCATGAGTTTTGGTCAAGCGTTCCGTTCCATACACGGTCACGGTTCCACGCTTTCATCGAAAAGCGCCTTCGCGCGTTGTAAAGCCTCATTCGGGCCGGGCGGGGAGAGAAGAGCCTCAACAAAAGCCCTGCTTTGCTGCATGGTTAAGTCGATGACATATCGGCTTCGAATGACTTCATTCGCGCGCGCCTGCGCACTCCCGATAATGAAATTGGACACGCTCACACCGAGTACGTTCGCCGCTTCTTCAATAAGCATCTTGACTTCTGGATTGACGCGTGCCTCAATGCGTTCTGTTTTCGCCAATGGTGGGGTGGACGACATATTGTGTCTCTCCTCTCTGCGATTCTCCTCTCTAATTGTACGGCGTTTTGCCACACATACCAAGCCCCTTTTAACGTTATTATTTAGGCCAGTATACGCCAAGAACACTTCCGCCATTCCAGCGACGTTGTGTAGGTGGATGTTCTCTTGCCATTCTTGGTTCATACATATTGCCGATTCGAGGGCGGCCGATGTCGTCTCGGATCGACTGATCCACACCGCTCACAAGATCCAGATGCAGGGGACATCCAAATTCATGCGAAAATTATGAAATTCCTTGTAAATCAAGGGCGAGAATGATATGTAAATAGAGACTCGTAGTGTCTGATCGAAAGTGGCCGATAAAGACCGGATTGCGCGGCCGGGAAATGGACTGGATTGGGTGGCGGGATTCACCGGAATACGCACCAGGGCAACACAAACCATCCCTGGCAGATCCACCACCCACATATTCAGCATTAAACAGGCTATTGAAGTGAAGAGCTCGAAGATACTGTGGAGGCAGACGATGCGACGTCTTGAATTCCTGTTGACCCTTGCAAATCTACTGACATTTTGCATTTTAGCGATTCCGTGGCTCCAGGCGATACACTGGATGGGTTATTTGGCACTGATCACGGTGCTGACAGTCGGTATACAGATTCTGGTTGAGGGCCGCCGCTGGCAGATGGTTCCGGCCTACTCATTGGCGCTAATCTTCTTCCTAATCTGGTCAGTCGGTATTGTCATGCCAGGCGGCATACATGTCAATCGATTAATTGCAGATCCGGGTGTTGGGCTGGGCGTGCTCGCACTGGCAGTTTCTGTCGTTTTGCCGATAGTGCTGCCCATATTCCGCTTTCCGCGTCCAAGTGGACCATACTGGATCGGCACTTTGACCTATCATTGGGTAGATACGAGTCGTCACGAGATCTTTAGCGCTGATCCGAATGCCCATCGTGAATTGATGGCGCAGGTCTGGTACCCGGCTAAGAAAAACTCATCATCCGCGCGTGCTCCCTACGTGCAGGGTGTTGGCGCACTATCGCCCGAGTTGGCGCGGCTGGCGCATTTGCCGGGGTTCACCTTCGATCACTTCAAATACGTCACCACAAATGCCGTTGCGTCCGTACCCATGGCAACTGATAAGCCCACCTACCCGGTGCTGATTTTCTTGGAGGGGTTAAACGGCTTTCGTCAGATGAATACCTTCCAGGTTGAGGAGTTGGTTTCGCACGGCTACATCGTCGTGGCCATCGATCATCCGTATGCTGCTGCGTCGATAGTTTTTCCGGACGGACATCAGGTAACCGGATGGACGAAAGATCAGATGGAACCTCTCACCCAACAGAGCATCAACCCGGCAGAAAAAGCGCCAATAGTGAACGGCCAAACTCTCAAAAATGGTAATATCCCTTATTTTGCGCAGGACGTCAGCTTCACCCTGGATCAGTTCACCGCTCTGGACAAAACTGATCCGAATGGTATTTTGACCGGACGGCTAGACCTGCAACGCGTGGGCATTTTCGGGATTTCGCTGGGTGCCATGGTCGCCGGTGAAGCCCTCCACATGGATCCACGCATAAAGGCTGGCCTGATGATGGACGCTGCCATGCCTGCCGATGTACTTCAGGCTGGATTGCGGAAACCGAGTATGTGGATCACCCGGGATGCTGACACCATGCGGCTCGAAAGACAGCGGGCCGGCGGCTGGGCAGAGGCGGACATCGCCCAAACCCTGACCACCATGCGGGAAGCGTTCAATGAGAGTCCGCCGGGAGACGGGTACTATGTGCAGGTGCCCGGTATGTTCCACCTCAACTTTACCGATATTCCTTACTTTTCCCCGCTGGCGCCTCAGCTTGGCTTTGCGGGACCGATTCATGCGCAGCGGGCGTTCGACATCGTCAACGCTTACTCGCTTGCGTTCTTCAACCGGTATCTGGAGGGCAGTCCGGCAGCGCTGCTTGCCGACCCGGCAAAACAGTACCCTGAAGTGCTCTTTGAAAAGCGCTAGTCTTTAGCCACTGCGCCAATCCGCATAACGCTACTGGGGGCCGGATGTGAAGGCGGCCGTCACGACGGAAAAAGGTACGCTCTTGTACAAAACCTTGGCCGACATTCAACCGTATCATGGGTATCGCACCTACAGCGGGAACAAGAAAAATTTCGAGGACACCCTGGGCGGGGGCGAGTCCCCGTGAGAGACCTGACGGCATCATATCAAGAAGCATGACTGAGGTGGTGCTAGCCGTGGAAATCTTCGCTTCAGATGACCTATCGGCAGCAAATTGGATGGTCGAACGATTGTATCCCTTTCGCACTTTCTTAGCCGGTTCCGTGGCGCCGCCAAACTACGAGGCGTACGTCCGCATTCTCCACCCCGTGTTCAACGATCGCGGGGAAGAAGTGCGATGGTCGGACATCGCCGCATGGTCAGGGGTTCCAAGCGTTGCATTGAGGCGATTCTTGACGATCCTCGGCTGGAAGTCGTCCCGGCCGAACTGGAGCACGGCCTGACCGTCGATTCGGATATGTTGAACCGCTTGACTGTCGCGGAAAAGTCCGCGTGGCATGTGTGATAGGAGGTGCAACCATGAGGCAGATCTACGTGATCCGTCACGGCATGTTCCTCACATCGTCAGGACAACAACTACAACTACTGTGAAATATGCCGGCATGCCTATGATCATTTGTCGCCACTGGTGCGTCAGAAAGTAGCTCCACAGACCGACACCGAAGAGCAGCATGAACCAGATGACATAGCGAATAATGAGTACTTTCTGTGAAATCCATCTCACCAGGAAAACAACTGCCGTAACCGTTCCGCGATAATTTGCTCAGTGGATACCGTCAATTTCCCAAGCTGCCTTTGTAGGGAGTTGGTCGAAACCGTGAGAAGACGATGCAACCGTATGGTAGATGTCACCTTCAAGCCGGTCTCAGTAAATTCAGGGGAATCCGATTTCAATACAATATCACTATACAAGAGGTCATCCGGAACCTTGCTCGTGATGAACGCCAGAATCACATGGCCATGAGGACCAATCGATTCTGTCAAGCAGACCGCAGGTCGGACCTTGCTCGCAGACAGATCATCAAACGGAAATGGAACTAACACCACTTTATTTCGAATCATCGATCCGCCGCCCATCGTTTAACGTGTAGATATCTTCTGACGGATCGTTCAAAAATTCGAAGGACGGACTCCTTGTCGCCT
>JAJZEE010000155.1 GCA_021805735.1 Bacillota bacterium | reverse complement strand
AGTATTTGAACGCCTTTGTGACGACAATAAAAGTTGCATTCTGGAGCGGTCTTGTGGGGCTGATCGGTGGCGGGCTGGCAGCCCTTTCGCTCTGGCGCACCAGATGGCGGTGGCTCACCACGGCCACTTCCGCTCTTGCGGGTGTCCTCGCAAACTTTGCCGGATTGCCCCTTGCCGTGGCATTCATGGTGACACTGGGCGCGTCGGGGCTTGTAACCAACGCGCTTCAGGCTCTTTTGCACATCAATCTCTCGCAAATGGGGTTCAACTTATCCTCTTCGGGCGGACTGATTCTGGTGTACTCAGCTTTTCAGGTTCCGCTCGCCTTGCTTGTATCGCTTCCGGCGTTCAGTTCTATCCCGGATGATCTTGAAGCGGCGGCGCTGTCTCTCGGTTGTGGCGTGCCGGGTTATCTGTGGCGGGTATTGTTGCCCATTCTCGCGCCGTCTTTACTCGGTACGTTCGCGCTATTGTTTGCCAACGCCTTTTCGGCTTATGTGACGGCGTACGCCATCGCAGGCGGATCGATCAACCTCATTCCGATCCAGATCGGATATTTGATCGATGGCAATGTATCGCTGAACGTCGGTCTTGGGAATGCGCTGGCGGTTGAAGAAATGGTTGTACTGGGCGCGTCTTTGTGGGTGTTTGCGCTGTCCGTTCGCCTTCGCGCTAAACGCCGCGCGAAAGTGAAGGGGGAGATGGCGATTGTTTGAGAAGTGGCTCTATCGAGTCCTCATTGGACTGTTTCTCCTTCAAGTGCTGCTGCCATTTGCGGGTCTTATCCAATTCACGCTCGTTGGCGGCAGCGGCGCGCTGTCATTCGCCAGTTTTGCAACTCTGTTTTCCGATCCGTCGTTTGCCTCCAGTCTACTGAATTCACTGTGGCTCGCGGCGTCCGCTGTTCTGCTCTCCATAGTGATTTTCACTCCGCCAGTCTGGCATGCCTATCTGTATGCGCCGAGACTGCTGCGCGTTATCGAAGCCGTGAGCTTTGTGCCATTTGTCGTGCCTGCGGTGGTATTGGCACTGGCCTACGTACAGTTTTTCTCTTCTGGTCCACTGGATCTTGTTGGCACACCTTATCTGTTGCCGTTTGCGTTCGCGCTTCTTGGCATGCCATTCTATATACAGGTGTTTTTGAATCGACTGCGTCACGCTGACGCGCGCGCTATCCACGAAGCAGCCCAGACGCTTGGCGCAAGCGATTTTCAGGCGTTCGTCAGGATCCAACTGCCGTTGCTGCGCTCCGGGATCATCAACGGCAGCCTGCTTGTGTTCACCATCTCCATCGGAGAGTTCACAATCACCCAATTGACCACCGGTGGATCCTATAACACGTTGCCTCTTTACCTGCTGATCACTTTCACCAATAACCCGCTCGAGGGATCGGCAATGGCTGTGGTCACGCTGTTTCTGGCAGTGGCGGGGGTCGTCGCGGCGCTGTCCGCAGCCTCGAGCAGGCGTCGACGAATACATGCTGTTACGGCAAGCGAGGAGGCGTCATGATGTTATCCGTCCGCAATTTGACGAAGCAGTTTCGCGACCATACGGCAGTAGAAGATTTCTCTGCAGAAGTGGCCGCGGGCGAATTCATCGCCCTCCTTGGCCCGAGCGGTTCCGGTAAAACGACGGTGCTGCGAATGGTCGCGGGTTTGCTCCAGCCGACTTCGGGGGCCGTGTATCTTGGGGATCGGAATGTGACGAAGACGAGGCCGAAGGATCGGCAGATCGGCGTGGTGTTCCAGTCCTACGCGCTCTTTCCGCATCTGACAGCGGGCGACAATATCGCCTTCTCGCTGAAGGTGCGACGGTGGAGCAAGCAGGATACCGCGCGTCGGGTCGATGAATTGCTTGAGATCACACAGTTGAGCCACCGCAAAGACTACTATCCGGAACAGATGAGCGGCGGCGAGCGGCAGCGCGTGGCGTTGGCTCGCGCACTGGCGTTCAACCCGCCATTGCTGCTGCTGGATGAACCACTTTCCGCGCTTGACGCCAAGGTTCGGATCAGTTTGCGCGAAATGCTGAAAGACGTACAGCGCAGACTGCATGTGACGGCCGTGATGGTAACCCACGATCAGGAGGAAGCGTTGTCTCTCGCCGATCGGGTGATCGTTATGCAATCCGGGCAGATTGAACAGATCGGCACGCCTGAAGAAGTGTATCACTCCCCACAGACTGCCTTTGTCTCGACGTTCGTCGGTGTGGCCACGCCCATTCCAGTTACGGCGGCAGGCGACGGATCGCATGACGTGCGGTGGGGGGATTACGCGTTTCCCTGGCTGCTTACGATCGCACAGAAGCGTGAGCTTGCTGATGGAGGCACGCATATCTATATTCGTCCGGAAGCAGTCAAGTTGTTGTCAGCGCCGACAGCACGTCATGAGCCAAAGGGAGAAGTGCTGTTCAGCATGTTTCTTGGCAATGCTGTTCGGGTTCGTGTACGCATGTCTGACGAAATAGTCCTGACTGCGGATGTCATGGGCGGGAAGGCGATGTATCGTCCAGGGCAGAGCGTCTTTGTGCAACTCCGCGACGATCGAGTAGACCCGAAAGATGACCCGCGGGATCGATAGTAGCCGATCCTGCGCCAGTGTGATTGGCCAAGTGGAATGTTTTGACCCGGGATGTGATGCGGCTTGTTGGCCATTGAAAGACAAAGGATGATTCTTGATAGCGTGGTGACAGGGTCATCGATCCGCGTGGTGGACTTGGCCGATAGTCTGCACGTCTCAGGAGAGACGATTCGGCGAGACCTTCTGGCGCTGGAACAACAGGGACTGGTTCGTCGCGTGCATGGCGGCGCGGTCGATGCGCGTCAGGATGCCGGTGACCGATTATTTCAAGAGCGAGAAACAATTCGTATAGAAGAAAAACGCGCCATCGGACTGCGCGCTGCAGAACTCGTGCAAGACGGGGACATCATTGCAGTCGACGTTGGCACGACCGCGCTGCTGTTTTGCGAGGCGTTGCGCGGCAAACGCCGCCTGACTGTAATCACGCCGTCTATCAAAGCCGCGTTGCTGCTTAGACAGACGAGCGACGCCCGGGTGATCGTCACGGGAGGGGAACTGCAGGAAGACGAACCGTATCTTGCAGGGTATTTGGCAGAAGCGGCTTTGCGCCAGTTTCATGTCAAACACGCGTTCATTTCCGCCGGTGGCATTGCCCTGGATACGGGGATTACGGATTATAACGACGGTGAAGTGCAGATGCGCAAGGTCATGCTGCAATGCGCGAGCCAAGTGGCGGTCCTGGCAGATTCGAGCAAGATGGGCGTGCGGGCGTTCGCGGTGGTCGGACCTCTGCGCCTCATGGACACGCTCATCACCGACGCGGGATTGCATTCGTCCATGCAGCAAAAATTGGAGCAGCTTGGCATCGAAGTGCTTGTTGCCGAAGTGCCAGTCAGGAAGTGATGGATTGAAAGGAGAACAAACAGGCGGGGTTCTGAAGTGGGACGGGCATACGCATGGGCCGTACTGTCGCCATGGGAGCGACGCGCCCATGGCGGATTATATCGTTCGAGCGATCGACCAGGGTTTTCATCGGATCACTTTGACCGAACATCCCCCGTTACCGGAAGGTTGGCTGGACGATCAGGCGGTTCAACGCACACTGGCCATGCCCCACGAGGATCTGTCGCAATATCTGAGGAACGCGTGGACGGCAAAGGAGCGTTTTGCCGACCGCATCGATGTGCGTGTGGGGCTGGAGGTTGACTTTCTCCATGATAACGAACAGTTTACCTGGAGCTTATTTGAGCAGGCCCAGTCACTCATAGAGGAAGTGATCATCTCTGTGCACTTTCTGCCGGGAATCGGCGGCATGCGCTGCATCGATCTGACGTCGCATGACGTTGCGACAGGGTTGCTCGCTTATTATGGATCGATGGAACGCTTGGTCGAGATCTATTTTGAGCATCAGGAACAGGCGATTCAGTTGGCGAAGACGTTTCCTGTTCCAGCGCGGCTTGGCCACGCGACACTGATTGACAAGTTCCGCCAGGATCTCCCGGCGTATGATCCGCAATTGCGTCGGCAGCACCTGAAGCATATTTTTTCCCTCCTTCTTGAAAACGGGATAGCTCTTGATGCCAACACAGCGGGATTGACGCTGCCCAGCTGCGCCTCCATGTATCCGCCAGTGGAGGACGTGGTTAGTGCCCGGGCCATGGGCGTATCGTGCGTGTTCGGTTCTGATGCGCACGCGCCGGACGCGATCGGCAGGCACTATGAAACTTACGAGGAATTGCAATCACGCGCTCCGCTGCCGGGGGAAACTTTTCATAAGGCCCAGTAGAAAACCTTCGCGAAAAACAGGACTTACCCTGTTTCTTGCGACCGCCGCGGGAATATGCTAAAGTCATTCGTAACTTAAACCCAGACACTGGACTCTGATCGAGACTGGGTCGAGCACTGGGGCGATGAAGCCCGGCGGCCATCGGCCCAGTGTCGGTTGGCGCACATTCCGGAAAGACACTTGTCTCTCGAGATGAGAGGGACGTGGGCACTACTTGCCACCTCCCTGCTTGAGGTTTTTTTCGTTTACGCTAAGGGAGGATGCTCGATTGAACGATGAACCGCTTGACAGTGACCTTGACGTACAGACACTCCTGGTGCATGCGGGAAATGCGCGCAGGAACCTGCGTTCTACCGCGCTTAGCATATATCCAAGCACAAGTTTCATAGCGGATTCTCCTGAACAGTTGGACGATATAATGGCCGAACGCGTTCACGGGTACTCCTATGCCAGACATTCCAACCCTACTGTGGACGGGTTAACGGACGCCATGAGGCGGCTGGAACAGGCCGAGACTGTAATCGCCACGGGATCGGGCATGGCCGCTATCGATGCGGCGCTGTTTGCTACAGGTCTGCGGATGGGGGATACCGTT
>JAJZEE010000036.1 GCA_021805735.1 Bacillota bacterium | reverse complement strand
GGAACTTCGGCCGAAACCGGCGCTCACCCCGGAACAACTGTGCGCCAACATTAAAGTGACTTTGCGGGAAGCCGGTCAGTTGGCGAAACGAATGAACCCCAAGTGGGTAGCAGGAAGCGCTCCGTTTGAACGCTTTCCTATCGGAGGGCACATCCATTTTAGCGGTGTTCCGTTTACCGGGAGAATTGTGAGTCTGCTTGACGTGTACGTGGGGTTGCCTCTGATGCTGATCGAAGATCCGTTGACAGCGGCGCGCAGGCGTCCCAAGTATGGATTTCTGGGCGATGTCCGGCACAAATCGTACGGTGGATTTGAGTATAGAACGCCAGCCAGTTTTGTGCTCGACCCCACGATCGCGCTGGGCGCTTTGGCACTGGCGTACATCGTGGCGCAGCATCATGAGACCCTGCCATATTTGCCCTTACACAGTTCCGATCGTGTGCGAGCGTTCTACAAGAGTGATCGTGACTATTTACTGCCTCTGTCAGAGGAAGTGTATGCTCACGTAAAGGCCACCCGCACCTACGAAGATTACAAATCGGCGATTGATCTGCTATTCTCGATGATCCGGAGCGACGAGGTATGGGATGAAACGGTCGATCTTCGAGCTGCATGGCAAATTCCGGTGACCAGTACGCGCGCGTCTTCTGCAAAGGGGCGCGGCGGCCAGGCGGGTTACTTTGAACAGGCCATAAGGAGGCGATGACATGAAACGAGACACCGATTGCGTCATCGGAATTTTGGTCGGCGAACAAAACGAGCGCTCTCCCTATGTCCGCTCATTATTGCGAACAGCCGAAGAAAGAGGTGTGGTCGCCTACAGCGTGACAAGTCAGGCACTGCGCAATCCTGACAGTAACGCGGTCCTCGGATATGGGCTGGCGGCCACCTTTGGGTACCGGATGCAACCGATGCCAACGGTTGTCTACAATCGCATTCCAACGCGCCGCGAAGAAATGCTGCCTGTGACCGCAGCGGTCAAACAACAATTGCGCGATCGGGGCGTTCCCTATTTCAATGAGCGTTTTTTCAATAAGCGCGAGGTCGACAAAGTACTGCGCGATGAACGTGAAACGCAGGCATTTTTACCGATGACGATGACCGAATGGAATCAGCAGAAGGTAGAACAATGGCTGGAAGAGTATGGAGCTCTGTTTGTCAAACCGATTGCAGGCAGCTTTGGGGAGGGTATCTGCCGAGCGTCCAAAGATGGAACGAGATATCGGCTGGATACGCGTCAGGGCGCTGATGTGCGAAGTTATTTCTACTCGCGGGCCAGGGATTGCGTTTTGGCTTGCAAGTCACATCTTGGTGGAGCGCAGTCCATTGTTCAGGAGGAAATCTCACTCGCGGTCCACGAGGGTTGTAAGACCGACTTTCGCGTGCATCTCCATCGTACAGCGCATGACGACTGGGAAGTTGTGGCGATCGGAGCCAAGGTCGGCAGCCGTGACGGCATCACGACTCATGTCCACAGCGGTGGGAGAGTGGAGGAAGCTCAGCGGGTATTGACCAACTGGTACGGTCGCACCGCCCCTGCCGTCCGAGACGAACTGGAAGCGGCAGCGGTCACCGTCTGTCGCGTGCTGGTTCGGCGTCTCGATGAAAACCTGGGTGAACTCGGTCTCGATATGGGGATATCGACTGACGGACGCGTGGTGTTGTTTGAAGCGAACGCGAAACCAGGGCGCGCCATATTTGCGCATCAGACTCTACGCCGGGCGGGCCTGCTGTCCAGACTGAGGGTTATTGAGTATGCGCGGTTTCTGGTTGACCATTACTCGATGGCAGGTGTTGCCCGGTGACGACGCATGTTGCCACGGATTGGCCTATCGGGATTTTGACCACGAGTGTCCATCGTGACCGCATTGGCGGCAATCAGGCGAACTTCCAGCGAATCGCCAGAGCTGCCCGTGAACGCGGAGCAGGTTGTGTGGTTGTCAATATTGAGCCGGACGGCGCGGTCAGTTACCATGAAGCGGACGGAAGACGCGGGTTTCAGGCTGTACGTCTGTCTGATGTGCCAGGCGTCCTCTACAATCGCATCCCGCTGCGAACTCTTGAGCGTCAGGCGCATGTACGGCGCCTGTTTCGCGAGTGGGAGCGCACGGGCGTTGTGATCACGAATCCTGGATTTTTGTCTAAACTCGAGATTCACAAGCGCTGGAGTGGGCAGGAAGCGCTTCGCCCCTGGTTGTTGAACACGGAAGAATTGCGAACTGTCGATCAGGTCAGGGCATTTGCCGCGCGATATCCACGCTTCTATGTCAAGCCCATCGACGGCAAGGCGGGAGTCGGCATTTTGCGGGTGGAGCGTGGGAACAATTCCTATACCGTGCGGGAACAGAGAAAGGGTCATGTAGTGCGTCTTGATCGGCTGTCCTGGCCGGAACTCCAGAACTATCTGCGACGCAGGAACGTCTGCGCGCGCTACCTGTTGCAGCAAGAAGCGGATACGGCTCTGTATCGCAATCGCCGTTTTGATCTTCGCCTGCTCCTGCACCGCACTGTGCCCGATTCATTTACCCTTACAGGCATGGGTGCGCGACTCGCCCCTCTTGCGGGTATAACCACTCATGTGCCAAACGGCGGCCAAATCGTCGATGCTCATCGCGTGCTTGAGGAAGTTTTCGGGAAGTCCGCCGACGCGGTCGCGGAGCAGGCGCGGGGAACAGCGGTCCTGGCAGCGAATGCGATCGCTCGCAGTCCGGGTACATGGACGGAACTGTCTGTCGATATGGGGCTCTTGCCGAGTGGAGAGCCGTGTCTGTTTGAGACCAATGCAAAGCCGATGAAATTTGACGAATCCCTGATCGAGAGGGAAGCAAAGCGACGGTTAACGGGTGCTCTGCTCGCGCTGGCCGATACTCGCGGTTAAGCGGTCGCAAAGTAGGGCAAAGTATGAGGAACGACCGTCGCACAGGGAAGAGTCGCAGATTGCCTGTTGCAACCGAATGGCTCTCCTGCTATCATAGTCTTCACCTGCAGTGCTCGTATGCGGACATTTGTTTTGAACCGTATGTGTGTTAAGGGTGACAGATATCCGTTTCGTGCTGGCAAGCCCTCGCAAACGAAGGGACGTCAAAGATCGAAACGCGGAGTCGCCCACCTGCGAGAGCGGGTTCGAAAACACGCGTTCCTTACGGCACATGCGGGTGATTCCAGTGTATAAACCCGTGAGGCGTGATACGATTTATCATGGAGGGAGCGCAGCTCCCTCTATTTATGCGCCGCAGAGCGCAGTTGGCGTGTGGCGGCGTATACGGCCAGTCTGTAAATTGCCGCTTCGCCGCCCTTTGTGTACAATAGAAAGCAAGCAACCCGGCCGTTGAAGAGAGGGTAGTCATGATGAGTGAAGGTGTTGGAACAGTCGAAGTGAGCGCCCTTGCCGTCGGGCGACCGCTGATAGAGAAAAGTGACCCATTCGCCATAGCCTCGTCCGTGAGGGATGACCTTGTCGGCGCCTTTGCGGGCAAACGTTACCTCATCCGCACGTACGGATGTCAAATGAACGAACATGATACGGAAGTGATGGCGGGGCTGTTGCAGGTGATGGGGTATTCTCCTGCGCACGATGAGATGGACGCCGACCTGATTCTCTTTAACACGTGCGCCATTCGCGAAAACGCGGAAAACAAGGTGTTTGGGGAAGTTGGCCGCGTGCGTCCGTTAAAACACCGCAATCCGGAACTGTTGATAGGACTGTGTGGTTGCATGGCTCAGGAAAAGGCGGTTCAGGCTAAGGTAGCGAAGACGTACCCCTGGATTGACCTGGTGTTTGGCACGCATAATCTACACCGCCTTCCTGAACTGATCGACATGGCGCGGGCGAGTCAGGACACAGTGATGGAAGTGTGGGACAAGGCGCAATATCTGATCGACGATTTGCCGAAGGCGCGCAAAGAGGGTGTGCGCGCATGGGTGAATATTCAGTATGGATGCAACAAATTTTGTACGTACTGTGTGGTGCCCTACACGCGGGGGCGGGAACGCAGCCGGACACTTTCCAGCATCCTGGAGGAAGTCAGGGCGCTGGGTCAGACAGGGTTCAGGGAAGTTACTGTGCTTGGACAGAACGTCAACGATTATGGCATTGATCTTGGCGGTCCGGACTTTGCTGATTTGTTGCGCGCTGTGGGCCGTGTGGATGGTATCGAGCGGGTGCGGTTTATGACGTCCAATCCGTGGAACTTTACAGATCGTGTGATCGCAGCCATTGCCGAGACGCCGACGGTCTGCGAACACATCCATTTACCTGTTCAGTCGGGCAGTGACGCGGTGCTGCGCAGAATGAATCGTGGATATACGAAAGCGTACTACTGGCAACTCGTACAAAAAATTCGCGCGGCAATTCCGGGCGTAGCCTTGAGTACGGATATCATCGTAGGGTTTCCGACAGAGACGGAGAGAGACTTTGCGGATACACTTGAATTGGTTCGCGACGCGCAGTTTGACGTCGCCTATACGTTTATTTATTCACCCAGACAGGGAACTCCGGCAGCACGCTTTGAGGACCCGATCACGCCAGAGCAGAAAAAGGACCGACTGAATCGACTCATGGATCTGCAAAACGGTATTTCGCGGACGTACAACGAGCGCCTTGTCGGACAGACAGTCGAAGTACTGGTCGAAGGTGTCAGCAGGACCAACGAGAATGTACTCGCCGGTCGAACCCGGACGAACAAAATTGTGTTGCTCAAGGCGCCAAAAACGATTGTCCATCAGACTGTCTCTGTGACTATTGAGTCGGCGCAGACCTGGACCCTGCGTGGACAGGTGTCTTCCAGCCCCGCCGGGGTGTCGGCAGAGGTCACGGCATAGAAGAGAGGCGGCTTCGTTTTGGCAAAGCGCACCCCAATGATGGAGCAATATCTGGCCATCAAGCAGTCGTATGAAGATGCGCTGCTTTTCTTTCGTTTGGGAGATTTTTACGAACTGTTTTTTCGCGACGCTGAGGTTGCCAGTGAACTCCTCGAACTCACTCTTACCGGCCGCGGCGCGGGTGAACAGCGTATGCCCATGTGCGGCGTTCCTTATCACGCTGCTGACGGCTATATTGGCAGGCTCGTTGCAGCGGGCCATAAGGTGGCGGTTTGCGATCAGGTGGAAGATCCGCGAGCGGCCAGGGGATTGGTCAGGCGCGATGTGACGCGTGTCATCACGCCGGGTACGGCGTATGATTTTGTTCGCGACGGGCAGAGTCGACCTCTTGTGGCGGCATTCTCCCTCTCAGGGAATGAGTGGGGGGCCGCCGTTGCCGACGCCTTAACTGGAGATATTTGGTTGCGCAACGAGTCGTTCGAGGCGTTATGCGGATGGTTGACACAGTCGGGTGTGGCAGAAGTCGTGGCCAGTCGACTGGCAGACGCGGAAGTGGTTGCGATGATCAGGATGTATGCTGAGCGTACAAAGATCGTGTTCTCGCTATTTGCGGACGATCCAGCCGCGGCTGTCCAGTCTGACGGAACGTTCGCATTGTCTGGTCAGGCGCTGCTTGTCCGCTATCTGGAGTATACGGGGAAGCGCGCGCTCGGCCACATGAAAGAGCCGGTGTCCTTGCGTGAGGACTCCTATGTGGCGCTGACGCCAAGCGCGCTGTCCAGTCTGGAACTGTTGAGACCAATCACGGCGGAGAGAAAGGGCGCAACGCTGTTGGAGGCGCTGGATTTCACCCGCAGCAGCTTGGGAAAACGATGCCTGAGGACGATCATTGAAAGGCCGTTGACGGATCTTGCCGCCATTTACGACCGTCAGGAGGCGATCGCTCGCCTGTTATCCCTGCCGCGGGAGTCTGCGCAAACGCAGGCGGAATTGAAACATGTGCATGACATGGAACGTATTGTGTCACGGATCTCATTTGGCTCTGTAACGCCGCGCGACCTACTGCAGTTGGCTCACTCGCTACAGGCAATCGGAAGAATCGAGGCCATTCTCAGCACTTCGGCGCTGGCCGGACGGTTACGCGACATCGTTGCGCGATTGGACAGATTTCCCGAGTTGGCCAATGAGATTGGCGGAACTCTCCAGGACGATGTTTCCGTCAATCCGCGAGACGGAATGCTGTTGCGCCCGGGTGTGAACGAGGCGGTTGACCGCCTGCGCGACATCGTGCAAGGCGGGCGGTCGCATATTGTGGCGCTTGAACAGGCTGAGCGTGCGCGCACGGGAATCAAGTCCCTGAAAATTGGCTACAATCGGGTGTTTGGCTATTATATCGAAGTTTCGAGCGCCAATACGCATCTTGTTCCCCCTGATTATGAGCGAAAGCAGACTTTGGCTGGCGCGGAACGCTATGTGACGGGTGAATTGCGGCAACGGGAAGAGGAGATCGCTCATGCGGACGAACAGCTGAAGGAACTTGAATGGAGCATATTTTCGCAGTTGGTGCAGAAAGCGGAACTGTGCATCCGTGGGCTTCAGGCGTGCGCTGAGGCGGTGGGCGAGCTTGACGCGTTGCTCAGCCTGTCGTCGGCGGCCAGTCAGTACAGGTATGTGCGGCCAAACGTGGATGAGTCGCTGGACATCGCCATTACGGGCGGACGGCATCCTGTCGTCGAACGGCATGTGGGCGGCGATTTTGTGCCCAATGATGCTGAGCTGTCGTGCGCAGACCGGCAAATTGCCCTGATCACCGGCCCCAACATGGCTGGCAAGAGCACGTACATGCGTCAGGTGGCGCTGATTGTGCTGATGGCGCAGATGGGGAGTTATGTACCCGCCGACTCTGCGCGCGTGGGTATCGTGGACAGGTTGTATACGCGAATCGGCGCCTCGGACGATGTGTCTGCGGGGCTTAGCACGTTCATGGTGGAGATGAACGAGGCGGCGGAAATTCTGCAAGGAGCCACGCGGCGCAGTCTGCTTGTACTGGATGAGATCGGTCGCGGCACAGCAACGTACGATGGCATGAGCATCGCTGAATCCATCATCGAATACATCCATGAGAGCGTGGGCGCGAGAACCCTATTTGCCACCCACTATCACGAGTTGACCAATTTACCGGTGCGTTTGCCGCGTGTATTCAATCTCTCCGTCGCCGTCGCGGAGCGGGGTGACGACATCATCTTCCTGCATCGCATCGTGATGCGTCCTGCGGATCGATCCTATGGCATTCAGGTGGCCCAACTCGCAGGGCTCCCCGCATCCGTTATTGTGCGCGCGAAACACATTTTGCGGCTCCTTGAAACTGGAGGACCTGCGTCATTCGCGCATACGGAGCAGATCGCGGCCGCCTTTGAAGAACCGTCGGCGCAAGACGGCGAGGCGCTGCGGACGGAACTGGCGAGTCTGCCGCTTGATGAGTGGACGCCGCGGGAAGCGCTTGCCTACCTGTATGAGTTGAAGGCGCGCAGCGTAGAAGGGACGTAATGTATGGGAATGATTCGGGTTCTGGACAATCTTGTCGCAAATCAAATCGCCGCAGGGGAAGTAGTGGAACGTCCGGCCGCGGCCGTGAAAGAATTGATTGAAAATGCAATTGACGCAGGAGCCACCGCAATTCGCGTGCAGACAAGGGAGGGCGGTTTGGCCCTCATTGATGTTCAAGACAACGGTCAGGGCATCTTGCAGGACGATATTGAGCCTGCTTTCCTGCGTCACGCGACAAGCAAACTGCGCTCTCTTGCTGATTTGACTCGCCTTTCACAGTTGGGATTTCGTGGAGAGGCGTTGCCTTCGATAGCGGCGGTGAGTCGGTTGATACTGCGCACTCGCACGGCGCAAGACGAGGCGGGCGTGGAGGCGCGGTTGGAGGCCGGCGTGTTACGTGAAAGGCAACCGGTTGGGTGCCCCCAGGGAACGCGCATTATGGTGCGGGACCTATTTTACAATACACCGGCAAGACTGAAGTTCGTGCGCTCACTGGCAACGGAAAACTCGCACATCGCGGATGTGGTGAGCCGCGCAGCGATGGCGAGGCCCGATATTGCGTTTCGTCTGCACATCGATGACCGTCTGGCGCTCTCAACACCGGGCGATGGTCTTGTCGTGTCGGCCTATACGGCGATCTATGGTGTTGAGATGGCCAAACAGTCATATGCTGCAATCGCAGGTTCAGCGGATTATAGTGTGGCGGGGCTGATCGCGGCGCCGGAACACGCGCGTTCATCGCGAACCGGGATGTGGTTCGCCGTGAATGGTCGCCCAATTCGCAGTCTGCCTCTGGGTGGGGCCGTAATTGACGGATATCATACTCTCCTGCCAAAGGGCAGATTCCCGGTCTGCTTTCTTCATCTCAGCATGGATGCGGGTTTGGTTGATGTCAATGTCCATCCCGGAAAGCTCGAAGTGCGTTTCAGTGAGGAACGCGATGTCATGCGAGTGGTGACAGAGAGTGTTCGGCAGGCGATGCATGCCAATATGGGAACCCCCACTATCACTTCATGGAACGATCCGCGGGCGCATGCACAGAGCGTGGTGGACGGTGGCGCGTCAGACGGGGGTGCAGAAGCGCGCGACGGACTGCTAATGATGCAAGATGGGGCGGCGGTAAGGGAAACCGCAGCGGCTCATGAGGGCGCCGGGGGGTTCCAGGAACGCGACGCGGCCAGTCGCTGGCGCGGTGGACAAGCGCTGCGGGTACGCAGGCCGGATGCCGATCAGGCGGAGCAACGGCAGATGGCGCTCGATCTGCACAGACCGGCAACTCGCGACGCCGTGACTGACGGCGACGCGCTAAACGAGGCGCGACAGCCGCTTGACGGGAAGCCGGCGCTGCGCGCAGTAGCCCAGGCGCTCAAGTTGGTGATCGTAGCGGAAGATGGTCGCGATCTGTATCTCATTGACCAGCACGCAGCACACGAGCGCGTGCTTTATGAAAAGTTTCGCAAACGCATGAATGAGGATCGCGTGCGCGCGGAGGAATTATTGGTGCCGATCACCATTGGCCTGCGTCCACACCAGTTGCAGGAGTTGATGACACGCGTGTCCGACGCGCAAGCGGTTGGCCTGGCATTTGAACCATTTGGCGAAGACGCGTTGAAAATCACGAGCGCGCCGGCGATTTGGGAGGGTCTGGATACCGAGGGGCTGTCGCGTGATCTGCTGTCTGATTTGCTCGAAGGACGTTCCTCTTCGGTGCGTGAACAAATTGAGGACAAAGTGATCATGAAGGCCTGTAAAGCGGCCGTGAAGGCCAATCAGACCCTTAGTCCACCGGAGATGGACGCGTTGCTCGACGCCCTGTCCACCTTGGACAATCCGTTTACCTGTCCGCATGGCAGGCCGACGGCCGTTCGCATTACTCGGGAACAGTTGGAGCGCGAGTTTAGGCGGACGCTATGAGATGCCTGTGCAAATAAGGCGCAGCAAACCAAGGAAAGTGCGTGCGAAAAACACATGAACGCGAAATGTACGCCGGTCGTTTGTATTGTCGGACCCACTGCCGTCGGAAAAACAGAACTTAGCCTGCAGGTTGCGGAGTATCTCGGGAGCGAGATCGTGTCGGCGGACTCCATGCAGGTGTATCGGTACATGAATATAGGCACGGCGAAACTTCCATCGCACGCGCGGCGCGGCATTGTTCACCACATGCTGGACGTCGCGGAACCATGGGAACTGTTCACCGTGCATGACTATGCGATCGGGGCCAGAGCGGCTGTGGCGGAAATAGCCGGGCGAGGCAAGACGCCCGTCGTGGTGGGGGGTACGGGTCTTTACGTACGGGCGCTGGTGGATGGCTATGATTTTACGGCAACCAGTCGGAACAACGCTCTGAGAACGGAGCTGGAGGCGGAGAGCGCAGCGTACGGCAGCCCTCGTTTGCATGATCGCCTGGGTGCGCTTGACCCGGACGCCGCGGGGAAAATTCATCCGAATGACGCCAGGCGAATCATCCGCGCATTGGAGATCGTCCTTGGCTCGGGGCAACCTGTGCGGGAGAACCACCGACCACAAAATGAATCCGATGTCCAGATTACGCCTGTGATAGTTGGATTGGACGCCCCGCGAACGGACTTATATGAACGCATCAATCAAAGAGTGGATGCGATGATGGAGCAGGGATTGGAGGGCGAGGTGCGCGCGCTGCTGAACATGGGATGCACGTCGGAGCACACTTCCATGCAGGCAATCGGTTATAAGGAACTGGTGTCTTATGTGCGCGGCGAGTGCAGTCGGGAGGATGCGGTCAGCAGGATCAAGCAGGCAAGTCGACGTTACGCGAAGAGGCAATTGTCATGGTTTAGGGCGGATCGTCGGATTGAGTGGTACGCGATTCAAGAAGATGATATGATGTTGTCGTCATCGGATCTCGTTTTACATATCAGCGACCGGCTTGGCCATATGACAAGCTAGGGAGTGGAAACTGTTCGACGCGGACAGCACTCTGCCGCCGAGCATATGCTGTAGAGGTATAAAGATGGGATTTTGGCGGGGGGCAAACGAGTGACCACAGGCAAAACGATCAATATTCAGGATAATTTCCTGAATCAGATTCGCAAGGACAACATCCCGGTAGTCGTGTACCTGATCAACGGATTCCAAATCCGTGGATTGGTTAAGGGGTTTGACAACTTTACCGTCGTGATCGAATCGGAGGGAAAGCAGCAACTGATCTACAAGCATGCGGTTTCTACGTTTACACCAAGCCGAAACGTCCGTTTCGACATGGAAGTTCCGCAACAGTAACCCTGTACAGGAGGATCATGGCGGGCACAGGATGGTGACAATGGCATCGCCATCCTGCTCGGAACGGTTCCGATGGAGGGTTGGGGAAGTGCGCATGCGTTGGGGCTGAAGGCCTGTAGGGCTATGGAAAGGGAACCGCAGGGGTTCACCGCATCAAGGCGTCGTGGCGTACGGAGATATTTCCCGCTTAGTAGGGGAACGGTAGTGTCAGGCATAGTCAGGGGCTGTTGCCGGATATAACGCGAGCAATTTTTTTCACGTTGACAGTGGTGATGAGGATGTGTTAATTTTATATCCGTTGCGATTTCGCGCCAGCGTAGCTCAGATGGTAGAGCAACTGACTTGTAATCAGTAGGTCGCAGGTTCGATTCCTGTCGCTGGCTCCAAAAAGAAGCCCGGTAAATCAAGGTTTTTCGGGAATCAGCCCTGAAATCAAGAGGGCCGATTTTTGTTTTTGTGTGCTGATTGTGTGCGGGCTGAAATTGTGGGCGGGGTGTGCGTTCCTGAAACACCCCGTCATGGCGCTCACGGCACCTCTTGCATAGACGGCAGAACGTGTGAGTAGGTGGAGAGTGTGAGCACAATGTCGGTATAACCGAGACGCTCCGAAACGATCTTCGGATTGACGCCTGCTTTGAGTAGCTGAGTGACTTTGCCGCTGAGAGAAAGACGCGGATCTCGTGCGACTCGAGGGAACGGCCTTCTTGCTTCTTCTGGGCCTTTGGCCGTTGAACGAACTCCAAAGGGTTGCGTTCGATCTTGCGCGTCTCCACGGCCTTCTTCATGCCCATTTTCAGAATCGTGTGAATGTACTGCGCGGTTCGGTGGCGAGCCATCCGTACGGACCGGAACCAAAGCCGCCCAATCGGCATCCCTTCCCGGAAATATTCACCGAAATCATAAGGCAAGTTTATCATAATGGTTCGCTAATTCATTGGCACTGGCGAATCGCTAGGCTTCATCTGTGGTAGTATTCAACTAGACTGTATGGCGAGTATAGAATGCGTAAATGGGGACAGATACGATGAGCATAGAAGTGAAACGAGATGACAAGGGCCGTATATGGAGCCACGTTAGACAGACATGGCTGCACGAAACGCCGGAAGAGCGGGTCCGGCAAGAATACCTGTGCGCTCTTGTGAACGAGTACGGCTATACGTTAGGGCAGATCGCAGAAGAAATGGCGGTCGTCGAACGCGGGTCGAGCAAAGCCCGCGCGGACTTTCTTATATGGCGAAGCGCACAAGACAGGGCGAGCGGACTGAAGCCCTTGATTGTGGTCGAATGTAAGGCCGACAATGTGACTATCGATCAGACTGCATACACGCAAGGCTCCAACTACGCGCAGTACACGGGCGCCCGGTTCTTTGTCACGCATAATCACCGTGAGACGAAGTATTTCAAGGTCGATCATGCGCGCATGGCCCCGAACTTCGATGAGATCGAGGACATTCCTCATACGGACGCGACCGATAGAGAGATTGGCGCACTCATTGCGCGTCTCAAGACGTTCAAGGAGGATGAGTTTGCGGATTTGCTGGGGCGGTGTCATGACATCATCCGCAACCGGGAACATTTGGACCCGGCAGCGGCATTTGATGAGATCGCAAAGATTCTATTCGTGAAGACGGGGATGGAACGGCGCTTGCGACAAGGGAATACGAGGAGGAACTTATTTTCTTCGGAATTCGTAGAGGAACAAAGGGCCTTCTATACTGACCCGGTGGATACGCTGTTTAGGGAAACTAAAGCGGAGTATCGGGCGGATTTCATCTTCCAGAACGACGAGAAAATAAACCTCAAATATGCAACCGTGATCGCCATCGTAAAGGAACTGGAGCGTTACAACTTGTCTGACACGTCGGAAGACATCAAGGGCATCGCGTTTGAACGCTTCTTGGGCCGGACGTTTCGGGGCGAAATCGGTCAGTTCTTCACGCCGCGTCCCATCGTCGAATTCATGGTACGCATGCTGAACCCCGGTGAAGGCGATATTGTCTGTGACCCGGCCAGCGGGTCAGGAGGCTTCCTGATTCGCTTTTTCGAGATGGTGCGCCAGCAGATCATGGCGGATGCAGACCGCGAATACCAGACGTACAGAGAGCAAATGGAGGTCGATGCGAGTCTGACAGATGCGGAGCGGGCGCGTCTTCTGTCTGATAAGTTTTCGGAAATCCAGAAATCCCTTGATCCTTCCGTAGAGGGGTCCCGTATGTGGGCGCTGTCGAATCGGTGCATCTATGGCACGGATGCTAATGACCGCATGGCGCGCACATCCAAGATGAACATGATTATGCACGGAGATGGTCACGGCGGTGTACATCATCACAATGGCTTTCTGAACGTGAACGGCATCTTTGAAGAACGGTTCGACATGATCCTGACGAATCCTCCCTTTGGGGCGAATGTGGAACCTACAGACCTAGTGCTGGATGTGGATATACAGGTTTCGCCGGACGTGGAACGTCTCTATGAGGAACGCTACGGCGACCGTTATGGAGCCGCGCGCGCCCGTGTGAATGCAGCAAAAGGACAACCTATTGCTTCCCTCTTTGAGTTGCCGAAGAGGAACAGCGGTAAGGTATCCAAGGTCAAGACCGAGATTCTGTTTATCGAGCGATGCCTTGATCTTTTGAAGCCGGGCGGTCGTCTCGGTATCGTGCTGCCTGAAGGCATCTTCAATAATCCTTCATTGGCCTACGTCCGGGAATTCGTGGAGGATCGGGCCAAGATTCTTGCCGTGGTGAGTCTACCTCAAGAGACGTTCATGTCTAGCGGGGCATCTGTGAAGGCGTCTTTACTGTTTTTGCGAAAGTTTGATGAGCAGGAGCGGGCGGATTTCGATGCCAAGAGGGCAACAGCACAAGTGGAGACGGAAGCAAAGTACGCTCAAGAGATAGCGACCGAGCGCGCCCTTCTGGAGGTTGCCATTTCTGAGGCGAAGAAGACCCGGGACACGGAGGCGCGGATGGCCTCGCAAAAGGAATTGACCGCTTTTCAGAAGGCGATGAATGAACGGATCAGGCTTGAAGTCAGGGCCTTGCTCAAGGAGCGATTTGATTATCCTGTGTTCATGTACGAAGCGGAGCATGTCGGAATCACGGCGACGGCCGATACTGACGATAATGAATTGTACCCGAATCCGCGTGTGCCTGCTGACGTAGACAAGACAGCACTGGAGTTGTATCGGGAGTTTAAGAAGAACCCGGCATCTTTTTTCGTCTAGGCCCCTCGGGTGAGAATGGCGACACGAGGGGCAAGGCTCAATGGTTCTCCACGCTACGTCATTGGACACGAGAGCGCGGGCAATTGTTTGCGGTCGTCCCACAGGGATGGAAACTGGTGCGAATTGGCGATGTCGTTCAGCAGGCGACTGAAAAGGTTCGCGTTCAAACGAATCAGGAGTACAGCATGACCGGCGTGAAATGGTACGGAGAGGGCCTCTTCGTTAGGGAGGTTGTCAAGGGTGGTGAAATGAGTGCAAATTATGTATATCCGCTTGTGCCAGCGGCATTCATCTATAACCGCCTGTTTGCATGGAAAGGGTCATTTGCCGTCGTGCCAGTGGGCATAGGCGATCAATACGTTTCGAGTGAATTCCCGCAGTTCATTCCCGATCAAGGTAGTGTACTTGCTGAGTATCTTTACCTCTTTTGTATGAGTAAGAAAATGATTTCGGCTGTTAATCATGCTTCTGTGGGGTCAGCGGCGGTCAGTCGCAATCGCTTTAAGGAAGAGGAATTTCTCAACATGCATATGCCCCTCCCTCCCCTCGAAGTCCAGCGGGCCATTGTGCAGAAGTGGGAGGATTTGTTGGCGGAGATTGAGCGTCTAAATAGGCTTGCCGACGAATTGGAGCTGGGAGCGGCTAATGCGTTTTTGAAGCGACTGGGATTGTCAACTCCAACTGCAACTATATACAAAAAGACAATGGCGCTTCGGTGGAGCGATTTTGATCGCTGGGGAGTTGATACCAATTTTAAACGCTTGTCCAGTATGAACTTAGAGAGTGGCATATATCCCGTAGTACAGCTAGGCGATATAGTGACTCGGATACAATACGGCACAAGTGAGAAGGCGAACACTGAGGGCAAAGGTGTGCCGGTTCTTCGGATGAACAACATCAAGGACGGTATGCTGGAGCTCAAAGATTTAAAGCACCTCGAACTTTCCGAGGAAGCAATTTGCTCATTGCGCCTTTCGAATGGAGATATTTTAATAATCCGTACGAATGGAAGCAAAGAGTTAGTCGGGACGTGCGGCGTCTTTCATGCGTCCGGAGAATACGTATTTGCCTCGTATCTGATCAGAGCATGTATCAATTCAACTTTGGCAAGTCCAGATTTTGTGGCGTATATTCTCAATTCCGCGGTTGGGCGCCACCAAATTGACGCGATTAGCCGGAAAATTATGCAGCACAATATTAACAGCGAGGAACTTCGGGGTCTTAAAATTCCGATACCTCCGTTGGAAATCCAAAGAAATATGATTCACATCGTCTTGGAGGCCCGCCAAGAGGCACTATCGAAAAGACAAGAAGTCGAGGAATTGAAAGCGCGAACAGTGGATGCGATTGAAACGGCTATTGTAGGGGCTGAAGGGAGCGCGGGCTTGCTATAACGTATTCATTTGTGTCATTTGGAATCGGAGGCAGGCTATGACATGGCTCAGTATAATAAGACGATTAGACTCTTTTTAATTGATGGTTCGACCTCGGGAATGATTCAGGCAGAACTATCAAACTGGACGGGCAAGGTATATCGTGTTCCTAGAATTTTAGTCTCCAGCGCGTCTGACAGGATGGATCTTCGCGGGGCGGGGTCATATCTTCTAGTCGGCAAAGACATTGCCAATCCTACGAGGGATATTCTATACGGTGGGGAGACGGAGGGTATCGCGAAGCGTCTCAGACAGCACTTGGACAGAAAAGAGTTTTGGCAAGAGGCATTTGCTATTGTGAGCAAGGATCAGACTTTGAATAAGGCTCACGTTAGATACTTGGAGTATCGCCTTGTGGAGATGGCAGTTAAGGCGGGCAAGGCCTCGCTTGATAATGCCGACATGCCTGTTAGACCGACTATTTCAGAACCCGATGCAGCAGAGATGGAAGAGTTTATCGAGAATGCTGTCCTGCTAATCAGCACGCTGGGTTATAAAGGGCTTGACGAGATCCTGCCAGAGGGACACTCAGAAAGCCCCGTATTCGCCATTCAGGCAGCACGAGGGGCAAACGCGCGGGGGATCATAACTTCAGAGGGCTTTGTCGTGCTGAAAGATTCCACGATGGCAAATGGAGAGGCACCATCCATTCCTCAGGGCATCGCCAATTTGCGCAAGAGTATCATGGATCAAGGCATTGTGCAAGAAAGCGAGTTTGGCCATCGATTTATCAAGAATTATCTATTTTCCAGTCCTTCGCAGGCGGCATCTATTGTTTTGGGTCGCAGTGCAAATGGTCGAACCGAGTGGAGAACAGAAAGCGGGCAGGTGCTGAAGAGTTTCGAGGAAAATGGAAATGGTATCCTGTAACTCTGAATTTTGATCAGTCGTCAGGTACACCATCCGGCAACCCCGGAAACCCGGAAAACGCATGAAAGTGGCAGAATGGCGCGGTTTGTCCAGCATACTTGCACTCGGTAACACCCGGAGACTCAATCGTTCGCGGGGATATTTACCGGGTTCCTCCGGGTAGTTTTCCGGGTTGTTCCATGCTTGGAAAGTCCTTTTGTAGCATGGCCTGACCGCCATTTGCCGGGGTTTCCGATAATGTGGTTATCCGCCGATTTGATCCGTGACCACAGTCACCATAGATTTCTTGCGCGCGGCCCGGTCAGGTGTCAATGTCACATGTCCATGCTCGGCCATCGTTCCATGCAGGCGGCGCGTGTCGTCGGCTGTCCGTAATCCTCCTACCAGTGCCTGGAGAATGTCTTGGTCGCTTGCGCTGCCCCCCTTGGGTGCCAGCCATTGCGCCACCTGCATCATTCGGCGTTCCCGAAGGTCTGAGTAGACGCGGCGCGCATGTGACTTCAGGTACCTCATCAGCGCCTCCGCGCGCGCCATCGTTTCTGTATCAATATTAGACCGCTTTCAACCTCACCGCATACAACGCGCAGCATATGCAGGACGAGGCACAACCGCAGCGCGTAACTCTGTAATTCCGCCCATGGCCCGTGCAGATAATACTAGAAGTCATCCGCGTTCTGCTCGCCGTAGTGAGTATCCAGCCAGTCATGCCACGCAGCCAGGCCGTCCTTTGTAAAATCGACCATGCGGCGGGGTGCCATCCTCGCACGGGGTAAAGGCCATCAATGCCTGACAGGTCGTGCCCCATGCCATTCGCATTCCGCTGGATAACTCATCGTTCGTGCGGCGCAAGGGTAGCGGATCAGGATATAGGCATAGAGAAAGCGATGAATGAATCCGTCGCGTTCCGACATCTCGCCTCGCAGGTCAATCAGTACGGCAGGCTGCATACCGCCCAAGAAGCATACAAAGGGCTTGGGGATATGCAATTTTGGATTCTTACGGTTTATCGTAATCGGCGCGCCGCTCCAAAGGCTTAGGGCGCGTTGACGATCATTACCACGTCCGGACTTGTACTGACTGAACGAGGTCACAAATCCTGCTGCCTCGTCCTGATACAAGAGCACACTGCGCGGTCAGGCGCGGCATTTCTGTCTGTCATGCCTTCATTCTCCTCTTGGTCCGTCCTAACGCTTTGACGATCGTCGGAGCAGATTCTCGCCTCCATCCACCCGGATAGGCCCTTCCGCCGGTACGGATGAATTCTTGAAGCGCGGCGCGTTCGATCCGCACGGCACGGCCCGGACGCTCAGGATAAGCCCTTGCGCCGCCGGGCTGTACACATGTTGCGGCGACACGCGCAGTAGGTCGGTCGCCTCATGCGGCGTCAGCATAACAGCCTCGATCATCTGTTTTACCGCCTTTCTCCAAGGGAATTAAAGGGAATCGGCTTACTGGCTGTATGCTACAGGCTCAATCACGGTGTACTTTGATTTACTGGCGGATACTGGCGGAATTTTGTCCTTTCGAGTTATACTGAGTGCATGTGAAGACGTTGAACGGTTCTGATTTCATGCATTTGTGCATCCTATGGAGGTGATGGCGGATGAGCATGGGGATGTTGAAGCCCTTGGATCGAGTCAAAGTGATTTTGAAAGACGGAGAAGATGGTTATATCCTAGCGGAGTGCCCAGATATTCCGGGGTGCCGCTCGCAGGGAAAGACGCGAGCAGAAGCCATCACAAACATCCGGGAGGCGGCGGAGTTATGCCTAGACATTCGCCGTGAAGAAGGATGGCCGCTCTTTGAACAGCCGCGCACGCCGATTGACCCGCGCGCCGATGTGATTGAACTGGAGTTATAGGAAATGCCGCGATTGCCGGTTGTGTCAGGCTTGCAGGTGATCCAGGCATTGGAACAGGCCGGATGGTCGAAAAGGCGGCAAAAGGGAAGCCATGTGATTCTGACCCAACAAGGGCGCATGCTGACTGTCTCCGTTCCACTTCATGACGAACTGGATAAGGGAACGCTCAAAGGAATTCTCCACGACGCCGGTTTAAACGTTGAGGATTTGCTACGGTTGCTGAATCGATGATGAACGCTTGATTTTTTTTGGGTCGAATCCTCTCCGTCTACCTGATTTTGTTCAACCCGCGGCGGCCTCCGCATGTTCTAGATGTCGCTTACATATGGCGCGAAATGCCGCTTTCCCTTGGCGGTTTTCACCAAATGAGCAATATTTCCACTCATCATCGCGTTCTTTCCCTATTCGGTACTTATCATGGCCAGTCGTTAATGTTCCTTTACATCCGCTCGGTCGGAGTGGTTTGCCGTGTAGCTGTATGAAAAATCCAGCTTCAAAAAAGCGTCAACAACTTCCGGACGAGGAACGGCTTTGGCGGCGAGTGGGTATCCGGTTAAAAGCACTTCACGAAGCGGGTCAAAGCTGATAGGGTATCCGATGTGCGTGATGAAAGGGTATGCAAAATCCCTTGCATACCCGAGGCTTTGCAATTGTGCCCGGTCATCCGCACTCACCCTGTCTCCCACCATCGTTGCCGCGTTGCTTAGGTATGTATAGAGCGCGTCCAGAAGATTGTCCAACGTCGTATCATGCGGTACCTTCATTTGGTTTAGGAAGTTGGCTTGTAGAATAGACGGGCGGAATTCAGGGCTGAGACGCCATGGATCGCGCACTATCTGGATATCGACCTGGTCGTCTCCCTGAATTAGCCTTCTCTCCGGCTCCGGAAACTCAAGAGATAGGGGCACCTCAAACAGACTCCATGGGGTGAGGAGCAATTCTTCTAGCATGAGGCAAGCCCCCTACGGGCAACTTTTTGTGTGCCGATCGTGTACGAACTTCGTAAATTCAGTGTACACCACGGGGAAAATACACAATGCAGCCGTAAATAAGCCGCCACTTTCCTTGATTTATCGCGGTTTTTTAAGTCTGAGTCAACTCAGTAAAACCGTGGAAACAGCCCTATAAGGCGAATTCTGTCCGCCCGATCTGGGCTCAGTTCCCCGCTGGCGGATGTCTTGCAATAGAAAGAGATCAAGTAGTCTGTGGGGATCTTTTCGATCGCAGGCAGGGGAGGACGAACCACGGTTTCCGCTCGTGTAGTGATTCTGCGAATCACAACCTAGTAACCATTTGGAGTTTGGGGTCACTGCTGTTTGTCGGGTGGAGATGGCGTTCTCCTTATGTAGAAGCAACCGCAGTATTTACGACGCCAGATGGGGCGCTCTCCAGACATACGTGTACCGTCCATCAACCCATACGACATGGTGCAAAAGCACCGTTGGGCCCAACAAAAGATGGAACGGACCGCTTGAGTAATGGCCGCCATAGTGCCACAGAAACCGTCCTTGGTTTGTCATCCATCCGATCCAAAACTGCGTCGTCGATGGGTCCGACTTCACTATATAATCGCTCCCTGCGACGATCGTATAGGTCTGCCCTTCTGACCCAGAGAGTGACTCCTGATATTGATGGAGACCACTTGCCGCCGCCAGCATCAGCGAATGGTTGGGCCACGCCGAGTGCGCCTGGGGATACAGAACGAAAGTTGGACCCCACGATCCGAGCAGTGCAACCGGGCCAGGGGTTTGTGCCAAAGATACGTGATGCACAGCTTGCACGGTACTCTTGATAAACGTTTTCGTTTGCCAATCGTATGTGACAGCGTTGTCATGCCACGATCCGAAGATGTGATGACCAAAAACCGCAGCTCCTGTCAAATCATGTGGCAGAGACAGCACTCGAATTGGCAGAATACCAAGGGAATAGACGCCCGCATCCGCGCCACCCGTGACGATCCAGGCAGTCGGTGTGTGAAACGCACGAAGTGGCCAAGGTGCTTTTGCGTTGAGCGCCTTATGTTCACCGGTGGAAAGGTTCCACCAATAAAACTGTTGTTTGGCGCCGCTGTGCAGCATGGCGTCAAGTAGAATGATCGTGCCCTGAGAACCTGGCGACGCCGCGATTGCCAGTGTGTGATCGCTTGTAGGCCCCGCGCGCACGAGTACCTGCGGTTCACCTTGCCAAGGTTGCAAGAGGATACTTGCATGACGTGTCCACAGCAACCCGATTTGCGTCGTTCCAGCAGGATAGCCATCTGGCGTCGGTGTTTTCAGTCGAATCGCCTTGAGTCCAAATACGGTGCTCTGCGTCGGTTCTTTGGTCAAAATGGTTGGCAGGGTGACTTGGCGCACATTCCAGGGCGCCTTGGTTTCCGCCACATAGCCGATCGTCTGCGCCTGAAACGGTGTCAATAAGGTACGTAGATCGCCGTGCATCCCAACTTCCAGCAAAATGACAACTAAAATAAGTGCCAAAATGGTTCCGCCCACTCGGAGCCTTCGTGTCATGATAATAGGGTTCTCCTTCCTTGGCCTAACAATACCCGTCCTTCATAAATGGTTTTGTCAGCCAATTCTCCAACTTGCTCCCTCAATGTTCCTTCAAGACCCTTGACACAACATGCGCAAACACGGTAAAATGCACGATGTTGAGCGCGTGATGGCACGGTCGGAGTTTCGATTCACACCGCCAACTTCATACGGAGGGGTACCAAAGTGGCCAACTGGGGCGGACTGTAAATCCGTTGCGAAAGCTTCGTAGGTTCGAATCCTACCCCCTCCACCAACTCCGAACACTTTAAGTGCCTGATCCAGTCGCAGGGAATAATGGTAACAGCAAACGAGCGTGCGTGCAGGGTGAGGTTTCCCGGTAGCAGGCTCATTTGCTGTGAAGTTGTCGAGTTATCGCCGATTTAATGATTCCAGACCACGATTGCGATGGAGATGATGGAAAAACCCAGCGCTACCAGGTACATGACACTGACCGTTTGAATCTGTGTGAGCCCCGCTGCCATCAGTCGGTAATGACCATGGCTGCGATCGGCCTTGTAAACGGGCCGTTTCTCCTTCATGCGCTTCCATACGACGTAAATGGCGTCAAATATGGGAACGCCGAGCGCCAGCACTGGAACAAAAATAGAAATCACCGTCGCCGATTTGAAGGCGCCAGTGAGTGCGATGCCGGCGAGCACAAAACCGAGGAAGGTAGATCCTGCGTCGCCCATTATGATGCGCGCCGGGTAGAAGTTGAACCGCAGAAAGGCGAGCGTCACGCCGATCAGGGCAGCAGCCAAGACGGCGGACGACCAATCTCCCTTCAAGGTGGAGATGATAAGCAGGGTAGTGGCTGACATCGCAGCGATGCCACCTGCCAATCCGTCCAATCCATCCAGGAAATTGAATACATTAACAATACCGACTACCCATAAAATCGTCAGGAGATCAGAGACCCAGGAAGCGAATGTGACGTAGTACACTGGGTGGATGGGATCCTGAACGCCCTTGATTGTCGCTCCGCAGTAAATGAGAATGGCGGCGGCGACCATTTGAGCAATAAACTTCGGCCACGCTGGAAATTCTTGTTTACGGGTTTTGGCGTAGTCGTCGATCATTCCTACGACAAACATCAGAATGGAACCGATAATCAGGCCCAGAAAAGGCTTGTCCGGTTTCAGAGAAGTACCAATCACAAAGTGGCGGATTGTCACTGTAACCAGTATGAACCCAACCATCATGGCAGCGCCGCCAAGCATCGGAAGTGGAGCCTTGTGCGCTTTGCGATCGGTCGGCAGATCGACGAATCCCGTGCGCAACGCGACTCTTCGCATCAGGGGCACGAGCGCGTATACAATAAGGAATGACAGGACTAAGGTGACGAGATCAACAAGCAAAAGTGCGCCCCCCCGATTTGGTACTGGAACGATATTTAACCATACCAATTATAGAAAGATTCTACGGACAACGTCAATCATTTCATTTATGTAACATCTGTGATACAGCTTGGTATTCCAGTGATCTAGAATGCCGTGTGGATGACTTTACCATGGCGTGTCCAGCCATAAACGCGGGAGTCTTGCTTGACTTTGGCGCAAACGCCAATGTATACTCATAGAGCGCTGTTTCTGACGTTCAGAAGCAGCACATAGGGGTGTAGTTCAGCTGGTAGAACGGCGGTCTCCAAAACCGCATGTCGTGGGTTCGAATCCTGCCACCCCTGCCAGGTTTTTTATTTTTATGATTGTCATGGTGGGCGTGGCGAAGTGGTTAACGCACCGGATTGTGGCTCCGGCACTCGTGGGTTCGAACCCCATCGCTCACCCCATAGTTGGGGAGTCGCCAAGTGGTAAGGCAACGGACTTTGACTCCGTCATTCGTAGGTTCGATCCCTACCTCCCCAGCCACTTTGAGCCATTAGCTCAGTTGGTAGAGCACCTGACTTTTAATCAGGGTGTCGATGGTTCGAGTCCATCATGGCTCACCATAAGAAAACCGCGCAACGGCGCGGTTTTTTTGCTGTGGATAGGGATGGGGCAAGGGCGGAGGGCGTTTTGGTGCCACTGAAGAGGGGAGTTCACAAAGTGCGGAGTTGAGTCGATTTGATTTGTGTGGAGGTTCTCAGAGGCGGCCAACAGCTTTGGACGTTTTGCCCTCTGTGCATCCGTATATCCTCGCGAGAACAAGGGAACGATGGCGTCCACAAAATTTCTGAACACGGCTGGGGGCTGGGGTTTCTTTCGTGCGAACGCGACCATGAACTCATTATCGGTTTGAATTCGACGGTGGCCGATCGTTCCTCTGATGCCGGGCCGAATCGTGAAGGAATGCGACTCCTAAGCCGAACGATACGAGGGAGAGCACCGTTCTCTCCAACTGTCTTGAAGATGTTCGGGCTGCACGCCTCCACATCTGTCGAATATCGATCACGGGCTTGATGTGATGCCGATCCCACAGTCGGGCTATTCACTTATCGTCAGCATAATGGCGCAGCAACCACCCGTAGGAAGCGGGTAGGAATACATTCGACATGATGTGTTTGGACATGTCATGATCGGCCAAGTGGGACAGGCTGCCTTCGAACGCTGGATGGCGGACTCTGGGGTGGCCCATGTGCTGGAGGAGAGATAAGACTCGCTTTTCTGCTGCTGACAATGTATGACCGGGAACAAAACCCAGTCGGTGCTTGATGCCGTCACCATGTTATAATACTTAACATATACAAATTGCCGTGTCTGAGCAGGGGCACAGCACACGACCCCGGCCGAGCAGGCACATTTTTGAAACAGGAGGGGATCGGCATTGGAAACTTCGTCTGCGCCTGTGCAGCGCCGTGTGGCCGTGGTGGGCGGTGGAGCGATTGGTTGCTACATGGCCGCTCAGGCGCACGCTGCAGGGCACGCGGTCACTTTATGCGTCCGCACTCCTGTTGAACGCCTCATCGTAGAGTCCGCCGGCAGTGTTTTTGAGGCGCCGGTAACCATCAGTGCGGACCCGAAGAGTCAGACGGCCGTGGACTTTGTGCTGCTTGCAACCAAGGCGCATGACACTCCGGGGGCCGCTTCGTGGCTCATGCACTTGACCGCCCCTACGACGGTGGTGGTCGCGCTGCAGAACGGAATCGACCATCAGGAGCGGATTGCACAACTCATTCCGGGAGTTTCCATTCTGCCGGCGCTGGTCTATATCGCGGTTGAGCGCATCGCCGCAGGCCAGATCGTTCATCGCAATGGACAGCAAATTGTTGTTCCTGTTGGGGTAAATGGGGAGAAATTCAAGCAACTGCTGTCTGGAACCGATATCAAGGTGTTTCAGGACCCGGACTTTCTCACGGCGGCCTGGCGGAAGCTGCTTAGCAACTTGGCGGCCAATCCGATCACCGCGCTCACCCTCCAGCGGATGGGCGTCATGCGCGATACCGACATTCAGGATCTTGCCCGCGGCCTGCTCTCCGAGGCTGTTACTGTCGCTCGCGCCGCAGGCGCCCACATTGGACCAGATGACGTTCAGGCAACTCTCGATCTCTACACGCGGTTCAGCGACGACGGCGGAACTTCCATGCTCTATGACCGTCTCGCTGGTCGACCGCTCGAACACGAGCATATCACTGGCGCAGTCGTGCGTTTGTCCGAGCGACACGGCATTGCGGCCCCACTGAATCGAGCAGTGCTGGCTCTTCTCAGAGCACTGAATCAAAGTCTGCAACATGATGTGGGCACAAGCGAAATAGCGGGCTGAACGATCGAGCCTTGCCGCACTAGAAACGAAATCCCTGCTTTTCGGCAATCCACCGCGGCAACTCCACCCGCGCGGTTTTGAGCGGATCGACCACCTGGCAGACGCGCAGATCCCCGGCGATGCTGAGCAGAAAGGTTGCCTCCGCCGTATCCATGCCGCACTCTGCTTCGAGCCATCGCACCATGTTTTTTACGGCTCTCACGGCTGCATCGTCGAGCTGTTTTTCAGAGGCGATGGTTATCACCGCGTCGTCATTCACGATCATGGGAGCCGGCCAGCGCTTTCCTTTCAGCACCTGTAACTGGACGGTCACACTTCCCGCGATCTCGACTCCGCAGACCGCGACTTCGCCATCGGCCATCGCGGCGTGCAGGTCCCCGAGAGCGAACAGGGCGCCTGGCACGCTTACGGGCAGAATCAGTTGCGCCCCTTCCGTGATGAGCTTGCAGTCCATGTTCCCACCGTGTGCGCCCGGTGTTCCGCAGGACACGGCCGCTCCCGCCGGCGCTGTTCCAATGACCCCAATCATAGGGTTTAGCGGTATCTCCAGCAGGGGAGAGAATATGGCTTTCCCATCACGAATGGGGATCATCCGTATAACATTATGCGTCAGTTCATCGCCGAGCACGCCCAGCTTGGGGCCCGTGGTCATAACACCGTGATCGGCCAATTCGATCCGTACGATACGCACCACCAACAAATCGCCGGGTTCCGCTCCCTCCACGAAAACCGGGCCCGTAGCTGGATTGATGCGGTTCCAGTCGAGTTCCCCGAAGTCCTGTGAATCGCTTTGAATCTGATCCTCGAAACAATCGCACGTGTGAAACACCAGTTGCGCCCCGTCTGGAACCGTGAGAACGGAACGGTGATCCTTGGACATCGTGTAGATCAACTGATCATTTGGCACTTGAATGGTCATACGTCTCCCCCCAACTATTCGGTGTCATGTTCCCTGGTCAAACCTGCCGCGATGCCGCGATGCTGCGCACCAGGTCCGGGTTCGCGAGGACAATCACGACGCCGATCACGATCCATATAGAATATGCCGGTCAAGAACACGGCAGTTTCTATCGCAATCGGAATGGCGCGCTTCGGATCGCGGATTTCTTCGTCTCTGACTCCCCGAATCCATGAAATTCAGTCTATTATATCCTGAATGCGGATCAGATGACTACACCGTTTCTTGGGATAGTTTTGGCATGATGGCGGATAGTGGGCTTTGTGAAGGTCGGGAAATCGGACAGCAAGAAATCGACAGACAGTCGTGTAGCTTTGTGATATAAAGAACGGAAAGACTAATGCGGTGAGTGGCCCTGGTGCTGTCGACAACAGTCGCCAATCCATAAGGAGAATGACAGATGATCGACCCTGTGCAAGAGTCCTTAACCCGTGCAATACGCCTGCGTACGAGTACGATCCCGGTGCGGATTATAGTCGGGCTCCGCTGACAATCCGGTTCCTGACGTTCATCTGCCCACAGATCTGAAGGCTGACGAGCGTCAGGAGTGTCTGCAGATTGTGCGAAGCACCCTGTGAGAGGATCAGGATCTTTCGGGATTTGTGCAACGATCCGCACATGACCCGGTCTGGAGTCTGCTCACAGCGCGGTTTTACGGTCTGCGTTCCATTCAGGATGCGAGTTTGTTTGAATCGATGGTGAAGGTCATCATCGGTCAGCAGTTGACCGTTCAATTTGTTGCTGCGTTGCTTGAGAGGCTTCTTGAGTTAGGGGCGAAACCATTGAAATGGATGGTCTTTGGCGTCTGGCGGACGATGGAGTGATGGGATCGTTGATCAAACTGCGGGGGATTGGACGGCGGACTGTGGAGTGCTTTCTCCTTTTTGGCATGGGGAGATCGGATGTATTCCCGGCTGCAGACATTGGCGTGTAAAATGCCGTCAAGCATCTCTATAACCTGGCCAGGCGACCGAATGAAACGCAGATGAGAGAAATGGCTCACGATTGGGCGCCCTGGCGCAGTTATGCCACCTTCTATCTGTGGCAGAGTTTTATCAAACAGACCATGTCTGCACAGACGCCGAACCATAAAAGACAAGCGAGCGGCGGTTCCATCAGATGAACTCACCGAAGCATGAGCATTCGGCCGTTGGGAAACTGACGAAAGGATTGGAGTGTGGCGCTTTTCTGGGAGAACCAAGAGAACCAATTGGGAGAAACAAGAGCTAATTTGTGAATTCAGTCAGGACAAATTCTTTGAATTGCACTACAGCTTGAGACATGTATCCTGATTTTCGCCACGATGCATAAATTTTTCGGCTATACCGAACGGGTAGAATCGACAATGCGGAAACATGCGAGTAATCCAGACCCGCCTGCTTCGGCAGCACAGCCACGCCGAGCCCCGCGTTGACGAGACCGAGCACGGTTGCGACTTCTTCCGCCTCGAAACGGATGTTCGCCGTGAATCCGGCTTGTCGGCAAAATTCGTCTGTCAATTGACGCAAACCGGACTGCGGTTTCAACCCGATGAACTCTTCGCCCCGCAATTCGGTCAAATCGACCTCGGTTCTCTTCGACAGGGGATGCGAAGGAAACTGAGGTGAAACTGGCGGATGGTACGCTCTGCACTATCCCTGCGAGCCACACTCGCGCTTCTTATCGCCGGACTCGTCACCTTTGCCCTTCTCTATACAACGCAACCGTTGTTGCCTGTCTTCACACAAGAGTTTCACGTTCAGCCTGTGGATTCCAGCTTGTCATTGTCAATCACAACATTGACCCTTTCCGTCTCCATGCTTTTTGCGGGGAGTGTTTCGGCGCGAATCGGACGCAAGCGCGTCATGGTCGGGTCATTGCTGATATCGAGTTTACTCACCGTGCTGATGGCTGCATGCAGCCTTTTTTCAGAGCTGATTGGGCTGCGTGCGCTGATGGGCGTCACGCTCGCGGGCGTGCCCTCATTGGCGATGGCTTACGTGCGCGATGAATTTCCCACAAAAGTCATCGGGGCGATGATGGGAATTTACGTGGGCGGAACGACGGTTGGCGGCATGACCGGAAGAATCGCCATGGGCGCACTCACAGACTCGCTGTCGTGGCGTATGGGGTTTCTGGCCATAGGCGGCGCGTGTCTATTGCTCAGCGCCATCTTCTCGTGGGCGCTTCCCGGCGAGCATCCAGACACCCGGTCAAAGCGGGCTTCACAGTTGGCATTTTTCAGCGGACTGCGGGAAAAAATTGCAGATCGGTCACTCTTGCCGCTCTACTTCATCGGCTTTTTCCTGATGGGCGGATTTGTGACAATGTATAATTACATCAGCTATTTGCTGGTTGGATCGCCCTATCATCTCAGCCAGACTCAGGTTGGATGGATATTTCTGATGTATCTGTTGGGAACCGTGGCATCGATCTGGATGGGGCGCATCGCCGATGTGAAAGGGCGCGTTTGGACGTTTCGCCTCGGTGCAATCATCATGCTCACAGGCGTCCTCATCACGCTCTCAACGCCGCTCGTTGCGAGATTATTTGGGCTTGCGTTATGTACATTTGGATTTTTCGCCGGCCAGTCCGTCGCCAGCGGCTGGGTCGGAGAGCGGGCTCAGTCGGGAATGGAGCAGGCTTCTTCACTTTATCTTTTATTTTATTATGTAGGATCGAGTATAGCGGGTACGGTGGGCGGCGTCTTCTGGACATACTCCGGGTGGCCGGGGATCGTGCTTTTTGTCAGCATCTTGATTTGTGCAGGCATCGCATGTTCTGGGTAGGCAACCGCAGGAAAGTCTGAGCGTCAGCGTTGTTGGTGACGCTCAGTCAGAAAGGCGGGTTTAAGCGATGGACAACGCAATGCGATGGCCGCTGGGGCAGGTCACGTACCAAGGGGTTATTGATTCGTTGTCGCCTCGTGCGAACTGCTGGGAGTCCTTTTCGACCGAACAGCGCATAAAGTAATCCCTTCCCGGAGTCCATACGTAACGCTATCGAACAGCGGGTGACAGCGGATCGTTCATAGACGAACACTCTCGTTTAAGGGCGAGGTGTGTTAGATATGTCTGCAATCGGTGACCACCCCAGCCCCACCGTTGGACCTGAAATGTGAACGCCACCAGAATTGCCGTCTAAATTCCAACCATTTGTACGGTCGAGGCAAACAGTTGGGCTTCCGGCGACTGGAACATGACTGAGCAGCGGAGATTCAGTTCGCGAGCCGTTGCGCGTAGGCAATCTGTCCGGCCATTTTCCTCCAGCCGGACGCAGCCAGCGTTTGGCGTGCGCAGCCCTCTTTTCACGAATCGATTTCTTGACAACCCAGTGCTGCGTCTTGTATAGTGGTGATCGCGGCCTTTTAATCAGGGTGTCGCTGGTTCGAGTCCAGCATGGCTCACCATTGATTTGCCTGCGGGTGTGGCGGAATTGGCAGACGCACCAGACTTAGGATCTGGCGGGTAACCGTGGGGGTTCGAGTCCCTTCACCCGCACCATAACCCTTCGGAACTTGATGATGCAGGTTGAGTGATTCAGCGACGTAAGTTCATCTTGCAAGGTTGGATGAGAGTACCTTTATCGGAGTTTAGCGCAGCTTGGTAGCGCGCCTGCCTTGGGAGCAGGAGGTCACAGGTTCAAATCCTGTAACTCCGACCATGAAAAACGTTGATACAGCAAGGAAAATCGGATGGTCGCCTGTAAATGGCGGCCATCCGAATTTGCGTTTGGTCTAGTTTTCGGTCTAGTCTATCCCGTTCCGGCCTACTGAACACCTGAGCCGCTATTCACCTGTCGCATTGTGATCATTTCTCGCGTCACCGTTCCGCTTCAGCCTTTTGCCACGCCGCTCCACGGCTGCACGGTCTGTCTCTGCGTTGCCGTGCATGTAACGGGCCGTCGTTGTGATACTCGCGTGGCGCATCAACCGGCTGACCGTCTTAATGTCCGTTCCATCCTGCAGTGTGGTCGAACCAAACGTATGTCGCAGATCATACAGCCGGATCGTGGGAAGTCCCGAGGATGTCAAAATGGCTTTCAAATGTTTGCGTGCCTTGCTGACATCCACCGGATTGCCTGCCTGATTGGTGAATGCCAGTCCGTTGTCTGCCCAGTCCGTCCCCATTGCCAGACGTAAACGGGCCTGCTCTTTCTTGTGCGCTCTCAAGATGCCTATGAGTTCTTCGTTCATCGGGAAGTCGTTGACGCTTGAGGTCGTTTTCATCTCCGCGAATTCCCACCCGCCGCCAGGCAGACGTTTCATAGCCCTGCGAAAACAAATCACACGCTTTTCAAAGTCCACGTCGATCCAGAGTAGTCCTTGCGCTTCTTCTGGACGTGCACCCGTATGCAGTAGAAAGGCAAAGAATGCGCACAGGGTGTCTCCTTTGGCCGCCTCCAAAAATGCGACCGCCTGTTCGTCGGTGAGTGCTGGACGTTCCTGTGCACGGTCTTTCGGCTTCGTGACCGCATCCATCGGATTCTTGACCAAGTATCCGAGTTCGACCGCTTTGCGTAATGACTTCTTGAGCAAGTTAAAAACCATCACGGCGGAGCGCGCCTTGCCTTGCTGGGTCAGACGGTTCACGGTGCGCTGGCAATCCATCGTCGTGAGCGTTGCCATGCGTTTTTCTCCGATCTCCGGCAGGATGTTCCTGCGCAGTCGCCCCGTGTCTTCCACATAGGTGATCTTGGCCACTTCCTGTTTCTGATACGTCTCCAGCCACTCGCTCAGGTAGTCGCCCACCTTCATCTTTGTAGGCGCGACCGTTTCCCCTTGTTCTCGCCGGTTCTCTGCAGCTGCCGCCGTTCGCTGTGCGCCGCGCTCACTACCGTGGTATGTAATGCTCTTTTGCTTGCCGTCGACAAAGACACGGATTCGCCAGATTTCCTTGCCGTCGCTGTCTGTTCCCCGGTGCGCGATGGTCGCCATGAGCAGGTCGCTCCTTTGTGTGTGCATGTATGTTGCTTTGTCTCTTGTGTCCATAGTAGCATAAATACTAGACCAAGACTAGACCATAGACTTAAAAACGTTGATATACCAAGGCTAAATGCACGGCCCTCTGCTTTATAAGCAGGGGGCATACGCACAATACTCCGACTAACAGTGGTTAAGCAAGAGATTGCTACGCACATACCTACTGACAGGTACGACAAGTACTGACAAGAAGCGTTTAACCCACGTCCCGCGCGGTACGGTGGCTATCCGGTAAGCACACTGACGAGTAGCGGACTGCGGCTCTATTCTGTCTATGGTACGAAATAAACGAATTAACGAAATAACCCCCCTATAGAGCCTGCGAAGCCGCGCGGCATAAGGGTTTGTGGGGCGTACTTAATTTCGCACACCTTGCGAATTAAGTACGAAATAACTCCATTGCGAATGCACGCGCCAGACAGGTTCTATAAGTGCCACGAGTGCCATGAGGTGCCGCGAGTCACGCAACCCTTGTCCAGCGCGGCTTTAGAGGGCCGTCATGTGAAATGATGAAAGTCAGTGCCACGAGGTGCCACAAGTGCCACTTCTCTACACGCCTTCTATAACTGATACCACTGACAGCACTGACACTTCTCGAAAAACCCTTGTGAGCTAGCACGGCTTGACGGTCCTGCTTCGCGGATCGGCAAAAGTTACTGACACTAACCGACACTTGCCTCTCTACACATCCACATTGTTCCGCTTCCGATTCCCAGAGAGAAAGCATTGAAAGCCGGGAACACATGAGAGTTGTGCGTGCCCGGCTTTCTCTAACTCGTCTTGACCCGAATCCGACTTCCTACGATCTGATGTTTCGGTTCAAGATGATCTTGATCCAGCGATAGGCGTTCGGCACCGCTTGGTCAAGCGACTTGTCAAACTCGATTCGCGCCTGCGGATCGCTGGGTTGTGCCGCAGCACGACATAGCGCCTTCATTAGTTCCTGTACTTCCACGTCGATTGCTGATTCGCACTCTTTTGCGCCCATATGAAATCCTCCCTGAGAGATGTAGTTGTCGGCGAGTCAACCGATTGCGACTGCTTGTCCAAAGTCCCCAGGGAGATGCGCGCGCAGTGGGTGCCATGCAGTGGAATCGCTTGAATTGCTCGACATCACCGTAACACGCATCGAGTGCATTGCTCAAACCCGCTCTAGCCGAAATTCGACTATTGAGCGAGGTGATCTGGAGGGGTTTATCTTGTCTTATCGCTCGTTTTCTCATTCTATCGACGATTTTCTAATTTACAGTACTATAATCGGAATACTATGTATTTCGCTTTGCGGCACAACGGAGTCCGTTTCAGCAAGGGGCTATACGAAAGAAACGAATGAAACGAAATAACTCCTCAGCCCTTTCGTGGTGCGGGTTCCCGGACATACATATTGCGCAAAGAAGTACGAAATAACTCCATCGGGCTTCAGTTTTCCTTTGCATAGGACGAGGAAAGTCAGCGCTATGGCGCCACGTCTCCCACCTTCGCTCCTGAGCATGACGCAGATAGAATTTCACGCGGCACGGAAATTCGCACAGAGTGGCGGTATTGTATGATCGTCAAGTTGCCGGACTCTGATGATGGTCTCCCTGGTTTCGGGGAAAAGGGATACAATCAGAGAATGCGTGTCTGATTGCCTGAAATATGGGGGAGGGGATCGTCATGCAAGTCGTGGCCGAACGGGATCTCGCCTACACCATCTCTGCTCCTGCGCTCGTCGGTCTTCTGAAGCCTTATCGCGGACTGCCGAAGTCGCATGGAATTGTCCGGAGGCGCGTCGATGAACGCGGCAAGATCCATGCGCGCACCATCCGCTATGCGCTTGTCACCATCGCGGATGGTCGCCATACGGTCAACGTGCCTGTGACGCTTTTGTATGATCTTCTCGGCGCTCTCCCTGCGCCCGTAGAGGTGACGCTGACAGCCGAAGCGCTGACGTTCGTGTATGCCAATGGCACGCTAACGCTGGACCATCAGGTGCCGACCGTGACGGTGGACATACCGACAGTCGATGTGCGTGTCCTCATTTGAAGCAAGGGTGCGTGCATCACAAAGATGTCTGTCGCCGGAAAAACTGCTGCAGGTGATGCTATACTTGTCTATGCGTGGCGTCCAAGGATCGCATGAGGAGGTGCCGTATGGCACGAAAATCCGGCATAGAGGTTACGGTCGAGGTCATCGGCAAACCGAACAAGGAATTGATTTTCGGACTCTACCGCGAATTCGGCTTGCCAAAGCGGTCCGATGCGGACAAGCATCCGGACGACCAAAAAGAGAGGCCCCACGAAGAATGAGGGTGCATCCTTAGCACCAATCAGGGCGGTTAACCTGAGCTTTTTGCTCCATATTTTGCCCTGCGGAATATGCGATTTGCGGGGAGCGGAGGCTCTCCGAAGTTGGTGAGTCGTCGTCGCGAAAGGGTTAGAACTCAAGTCCTAACCACTGGCTTTAGGGGTCCAAAATTGAGCGCACCTCATTCTCGGGGAACGTGAGGAGTCTCCAACTTTGGCGAGACCCCTCACTGCCTGTCCGCCCTTCGATTCCGACAACGAGGAACGGCGGGGAAGGGTGTCAGTTAAACTTACACCCCTGCAACGAGCGAAGGGTCCCGAAGGCGAAGCGGCTTTATCAACCGGTTAATAATCGTTCTGCGGTACAAATCGCTTTGTGAGTGAAGACTAGCCGATTCGTGTACTCGCGCGTATCAACTTGAAATTTCAAGGGCAGCTTTTTGGAGCTTTTGTTCAGCACCATCTTGCAAGATGGCGTTATCTGAAAACATCGCACCGGTGGGAGAAATCGTGTATCCACCAATTCGTGGAGACGTCAGAGCATGTCCGGCCGGTGGCACAAATCGGCAACCGTTGGAGAGTCAGCTTACCGCCCATTGCCCTTCGGCACCGTAGGTCTTCCCAAAGTGGGATACCCTCCAAGTTTGGGGAGACGGCATAAAGAAACCCTCCAGCGTGGGCCGAAGGGCGGGGAGACGCATCAAACCGTGGCCTAACCCATCGCCTCGTCAAGAGATGCTTCCGATTCCGAGGCTTCGAGTTTCCTTTTTTCCTCGATCAACCCCCACAGCAATTCCTTGATCATGACGAGATTTTCGCGGTCGTCCAACTCGTCATGCAACCGCACGAGTCGCTCAACCTCGTCATGCAACCTCACGACTTGATCGGCGGTAGCTGTGCGAAGGAACTCCTCGACCTCGCCCGTGCGGTTATCAGCATT
>JAJZEE010000154.1 GCA_021805735.1 Bacillota bacterium | reverse complement strand
AGCGCCGACCTGTGACCTGCTAGTACCAGTATGGATCTTCAATTATCAAGGAACAAGAAACATTTTCATGCTTGGTGGTGGCCATCAGGCCATGGTAGTTTTGAACAACCTCTTCTAAGGGAACGTGGCCTGTCGACAAGGAAAAACCGCCCGTTATCTGCACTTCCCGGCTAATGGCGGATTTGGCCATGGCTCACGGGAACGGCTCGTTCCCCGGGTTGGTCGGCAAACTGGCAAAGATCGATGTCCTGATCCTGAACGACTTTGGACTGTCGCCCCACACGCCCGCCCAGTCTGCGGATTTCATGGAGCTCGTTGACGATCGCAGTCTCGCTGTGACAGTGATCACCAGCCAACTGCCGACCGAGAACTGGCATACGACCATGGAGGATCCCACTTTGGCGGACGCGATACTGGACAGACTGATACACAATGCATATAAAATAAAGCTGACGGGCGAATCGATGCGAAAGATCCGGGGCTTCACCGCTCAGGATCCCATCGGAATAAGCACGCGTAGCATCTCAACTACAGCGTACAGGAATTGGATGTCGCAGGTGGTCAATTTTTCTGTTATCAAGGTACGTTTACCTGGTCAACTTTTATCTTAGCGAACACACTTGACGAGATGAGGTACTCGCCAACCACGATTTCGTGGCTTCACAACACAGCGCCTCATGGCGCAGTGCTGTTCCGCCCCCGCTGATCCGGAACTAAAACCTTCTCCGCTGGCAATGGCTAAATTGCGAGGAGACCTCACGCAACTCTCTCTTTGTTCGCAGACGCTATAGAATTTTCAATAAATTCCATGTAAACTTAATGGCGATGATGATGTCATGAACCAGAATCGAGAAGAGGGGAAGCACATGAACTATGAGGTGACTGTGATTAGCCCGGGCGTCCATAGCCTGGCCATATGGGACTCTTCCTGGAACTCCTATAACAACTGCTACCTTCTCAAACGGGATCACGAAGTCATCATGATCGATTGCGGAAAAATGGAGCACGACGAAGCATTGCTCGATGCCTTGAGGGGACTCGGGATTGGACCGCTTGAAGTCACACAATTTATTGCCACACATGGACATGAAGACCACGTCGGCGCCAGCAGTCTGTTTGAGAACGCGCTAAAATGGATCCATACGCAAGACACGCACCGTCTGACTGAACAGCAGCGCCCTGGATTTCATGAGATTGCATCAGAAGACGGGGAACTGTGCGGACTCTCGTATACACTGCTAGGGCACCATACCGACGGTTCCATCGCACTCTTTGATCCCGTGACAGGCTGCCTGTTTTGCGGAGACCATATCTGTTTTTTTGGAGCTGAGACACAGACAGATGGTTTCCTGACTTTTGGAAGTGAGTTGCGAACCAACACGAGGAACTTTGTGCGGCAATGGTCAAACAGCCCTGAAGATCGCTCAGCCTATCGTTTTGACCGTTACATCAGCGGTTTGCAATCTCTGTCGCGACATGATGCGGCATTTCTTGCGACCGGCCATGGACCAGTGCTAACCAGGCAAATCGCAGAATTTCTAACAAGCCTTGTTGATTCACAGCACCCATAGCCTACCTTTACGTGAAAGCGCCGTAAAGCCCCTGGCAAAAACCTGCGAGGTGAATACATTGCTGTCGCCCAACCCGATACTCGGTTTTTTACTGGAAGCCAAACGACAGACCTATGCCTCGCAAGGGAACGATGCCTCTGTCACCCCCTTGTTGCCTGGTTCCCGTCAACTTGAATATCGCGACGGTTCACTCTTCTATCGCGACATCTATTTCGGCGTCTCGTATTTTGTCGGCCAGGAAACCGTGTACCAGGATGAGCAACCCATATGGTCGATGAGTTACGCGGGAGGCGTTAACCAGTCCATCCTTGCGCCCGACGATATCAGGAGCATATATACCTTTTTGCGAGCGGCGTTGCGACAAGTTTCGAACGACAACCCTTTCCGCGGGCCTGACGACTATCACGACGGCATGTACACGTATGGAAATGCGCACAAAGGAAAATTTGACGCCTTCTGGGGAAATGAGACCATCTCCCGAGACAATGCAATTGTGTATCGGTTGCAATACAGCGGCGGATTATTGCGGTAGTGTCTCATCCCCCACACGCGCGCGTATACGCCGACCCCTCAGGGCTTACGAGGCGCATGCCGTGGAAAAAGGCACGCGCCGCGGAAAGAGGGTGCAAACCTCCAGCGCATCACGGATTATTCGCCGGTCAGTCATCCAACATCTGCACGTAGTAATCGTTGGCTCCCATCACTTCGAAACCGCATGATTGATAAAGAGAAAGAGCGCGACTGTTTGCACAGGCCACCTCAAGTTCAATGTTGGTGCGCCGAAGACCAAGCGCAGTTTGAATCGCCAAAGCCAGCGCCTGCCTTCCATAACCGCGTCCCTGATGTTCGGGCAGAACGCAAAACCCATAGATGAATGCGCTGTTTTCATCCGCATGGTTCACGGCAAGGGTGCCAATCTCATCCCCGCTCAGTTCGATGAGCATGACGCTGTGATCTTTCTGCCCTGCCCGTTTCTTCGTCATCGTTTCCAGAAGTTCTGCTTCGTTCATGTCAAAACATACTGCCGTCATGTGGGCAACAACGCCGATGTCTTCGGACGTCGCGGGTCGCAGGTGAATCGGATGTTTCATCTGCGGCAGCTTTATTTGCGTCATTTTCATCCAGTACTCAGAAAATGTGTGCGTCGCGCCAAGTGACTCAAGGAACGATTTTCCTGATGCCGAGTTCGTTTCGTTGATGAAAATCAGTTTTGAGATGCCCCTTTGGCGGACTTCCTGCTTTGCTGCGGATAACAGAGCAGAAAAAATACCCTTCCGACGATGAGCCGGATGCACCATTCCGCTGATCTCAATCTCATGACTGTTGAACTGATAGAGTCCCAGAAAACCGATCAGCTCTTCGCGTTCGTAGTACAAAAAATCATTGATTTCATTGCCAGGACGGGTGCGCAAAGTATCATAGTTGATTTTCAGAGTGATGTTGTCGCTCTGGTCACACAGGGTTGCCAATTGTGTGACGCGTCCATAATCATCCGCGGTCAACCCGCGCCGCGAAACCAGACCTTGCCGATATTCATCGCTCATCTTTAGAAACTCCTTTTGAGGTTACGCCATCCGCTGGCTCGTCTATTGTTTCCAACCTATTATCACATGCATGTTAATCCCTCGCCAATCGTGAACTCAATGCCTGTCGTATGAAGAATTTCGGCATCGAATCACCAGGATCGTACTCCGTTATGCGTGACAAAAAGGGAAAATCGGCAGGGGAAATATGTATTTTGGAAACTGGTTTCACAGACTGCGGACATATCCACTCATTGGGATTGTCGCTGCGCTGAAATCCTGCGCGCGGTAGAATGTATACCACCCCGTCGGTCCAGGGCTCTTCGGAAAGCATGCCTTTGGGAACGGAGAAAAAGTAGCGCTTCCGAGATGTCAAATTGGCATCAACGGAAAAACATCCATTCCTGTACTGAGACAACACGCGCCGGTCAAGAATGGCAAAGAACGTCGGCCATATTCCATCTGACGCGGCAAAAACCGCTTTCACGCGCTTCCCATAAAATGTGGTCTGTACACGAGGTTCAAACATGTCTATGTTTATGTCGGGCGAGCCATGCATCAAATAGCCATGTCTTGATGATAAATGGAAAAGAAATTCATATTTCGGATAAGGCAAATGATAATCGAGTTGCCTGTCGCCATTCTGTTGGAGTGCAGCATCCCAAAGTTGTTCAAACGCGGACACCTTTTCTTCCGTGTATATGATCGTTGGTGTACGCAGAAAACCCAGTGCAGTAAATGCCAGAGATTTCGCATTCGATGATAACCCCAACCAACCCACCTCACGTTACGGGTTTACCATAAACAATCCCATTTTCCAGTCTACAACGATCCTTGCAGGCTAACAACTCTATTTTCCAGGATCGACTGAGCGTGAGCTCTGGCGCACTATTATTGCATGAGTATAATTGAAGCGGATGAGTGTCAGTTGGACGTGTCGTTTGACTTCAAGCGCCATACCCTGCGGGGATATTGCGAAAATGTGTTGTGCGGGTATCCTGCGCCCGGACTTCGGATGGGGGAAGGTGGCCAGTGTGAAGCTTGATAGGCTGCTTGCGATCGTTATGCTCCTTCTCAGCCGGGGTCGAGTTACGGCGAGAGATCTGGCTCAGAGGTTTGAGGTGTCTGACCGCACGATCTACCGCGACATCGAGGCGATCAACCGGGCAGGCATTCCTGTCGTTTCGCGCGCGGGAATAACGGGCGGTTACGAGATTATGGAAGGATTTCGGCTTGATCGCCAGTATCTATCGCTGAAGGAACTGCGGTCTATCGTCACCGCCCTAAAAGGCGTCCGATATACGTTGGATGATCCCGATCTCGACGTGTTGCTCGCCAAAGTTGACGCGATCGCGGGGAAAGCGGAACACGGCGGGTTCAAGGCCACAGGCGCCGCAAATCCTTTCGTGATTCACCCGAATGCTTGGCAGACGAGTTCATGGGATAGGGACAAGTTCGCGCAACTCCGTTCGGCGATTCAGGATTTCAAATGTGTCAGAATGACCTATATGAATGCGGGCGGACTGCTCAGCGACCGCGTCGTGGAACCCATCAGTCTGGTCTTGAAGGGTTATGTCTGGTACCTGTACGCATTTTGCCGCCTGCGGGAAGACGGTCGGATCTTTCGCCTGTCTCGAATCAAACAATTGACTATTCTCCCAAATCCGTTCGCTCCACGGGGAGATTCGCTGGAGGAACTGGATGCCCGTTGGGCGTTTCAAGACGAATTGCGATTGGTCTCACTGGTCTTGCATTTCTCCGAACGTGTACGCGTGAGAGTCGAAGACCATTTTGAGCCCGCAGAAATCGAAGGACAGTCCGACGGCTCGTTGTTAGATCGGA
>JAJZEE010000035.1 GCA_021805735.1 Bacillota bacterium | reverse complement strand
CACCTTTGGAGGCATACCGTACCGCAGAGCCTTCAGGTGACCTTTCGAATGGACCTCCGTCGTTGTCTTTGGCGCCTGTATGCTTAGGGCTAAGTCTTGTACTATTCATTCTGACGCGCATCATGAGGCTCGATTCGTTGATTTATCTATTTTGTGGACTGGGGTTCGTGATTGGGATGTATATGTGGATTCCCCAATGCATGCAGGCCTTCACCCATCTCTTTGCATGGATCCTAAAGCCTTTATTTGGTTCCAATATCCTGTTGGCCAGCCGTAATCTCATCCGCTACAAGCGCAGAAGCGCGCTGAGTGTCGGGGCCTTGATGTTAGCCGTTCCCGTTGGCATGGCGGGTATGATCGTAGTAAAGGTTATCGATGAAGGACAGACACGAATGATCAATTTCAATTATCCACAGGATATTATCCTTCGCGCAGTTGACGTAACACGCGGGTTTTCTCCGGACCTGGCGAATCAAGTTCGGAAGTTGAAGGGGGTCGAAGTTGAGTCGTTTACAAATTCATCTGTGATGGAACGCGACTTTTCAATTCGTAATCTCTCCAGCATTCAGATCAAGATCACCAGCGGCGATCCGCAAAAGATACTCCAAACCCTGCAGGGCCTGCTGCAAAACCCCCTCTATCAAAACGTGCAACTCATCAACAAAATGAAAGAAAAACAAGCAGCACAGGAACCAACCGTGTTGTTCAGCATCGTTCTGGCTGCCACCATTTTCATCATCGCAGGGATCGCCACCCTCGGCCTAATGAACCATGCTGCAAGCAGCATCAGGCAACGAATCCGTGAACTTGCCACTTTGAGAGCAATTGGAATGACGAAGTTCCAAATGGTCAGGCTGATTTTCACCGAGGGCATGATGACCTCGATTTTTGGGGGGACATTGGGCATCCTCTCCGGAGGCATATTTGCCTATCTCGTACTACTGTCCATTACACGAACAAGTGGAGTCTCATTCCCATTTTCATGGATTTACGGTACCATACTTGTAAGTCCTGTCCTCGGACTGTTGGCTAGCTGGTCAGCCGGGGCGTGGGCTTCGAAACAGGATATTCTCAAAGCGCTCAGCCAGTACTAGTTATACACGGAGGAGGGGGAAGATGGAGCATCCAACGATCCTGGTGGTGGATGATGAAGATGAGATACTGGGATTGATGAAGGACTTTTTGGAGTCGGACGGGTTTAACGTCTTGACCGCCAAAAATGGGTTGGTGGCCCTCTCCCTGCTGGAGAGAACGCATGTAGACGGGGTTTTGCTTGATATTATGCTGCCTGGCGAATCGGGATTTGAAATCTGCCGAAAGATTCGCAAGACACACGACATCCCTCTGATTTTTCTGAGCGCAAGACAGGAGGATCACGATAGGATCAGGGGACTAGGACTGGGCGCGGATGACTATATCGTCAAATCCACCACGCCCAGCGTAATTGTGGCAAAAGTCAAGGCGACACTTCGTTTGTTTCAGCGCTCCCAAGAAAAACAGACGGCATCCTCTGCTGCGCCGCTTTGTTTTGAGGAACTCACCATTCATCCGGATGCTTACGAGGTGTGGATGGGAAATGAGAGAATCAGTCTCACGACAAAGGAGTTTCAACTGCTCAAGTTATTGGCTGATCATCCCAAACGAGTGTTCACAACCGAAGAGTTATTCCGGCGCGTATGGGGTGTCGAGGGCGACGATCCGCAAACGATACGGGTTCATATTGCTCGCATCCGCGGCAAAATCGAAAAGGATCCGATGAAAACCAAATGGATTCACACCGTTTGGGGCGTCGGATACAAATTTGAATGGAAACGGACATGAAGGATGTAAGAAAGCGTCTGTCACTGCGCGTGTGGTTTATAGTTGCATTTCTATTTCTGTTGCTGGCTCCTTCCATGATCGTACTCGTTGTCACGATCCCCTCTTCACCAAACAGACATGCCCAACAACCAGAAGGCATACAATACACCGGAATGATTTTGAATCATGTTGGATCCTGGACAGATCGTGCATGGCAATCCAGATTAAGGGCCCTGCTCTCTGCTTCTTCCGTTCAGGTTCGCCTGCTGGATTCAAAAAACAAAACCATCTTCACATATACGCCGGGTCAAGAGGAAAAGAAGAAGAGTGAGAATTATCCACAATCCAATCTCCTCGCGAACGAGATGAATCTTTACATAGACCACCCCTCCGTCTGGATGGTTCAGAAACACTTCATTTATGAACGAAACAAGTTGGTGGGTATTGCAGAAATCCGTGCACCATTCCTTGTAAATGGACCTCCCGTAAATACACAAGCACACCAGAGTTTTCACGGCTGGCTCACCAATGGGCCGGGAGGGTTTTACTTATGGATCTTCTGCTTTGCCACAGCTTTCTCTTTAATCATGGTATGGATCGGAAAATCATTTGTGTCCAAGATGAAAGGGATGTCGCAAGCTGCACGAAAAATCAGTCTTGGAGATTTCGAAATTTCCCTTCCAACCTCGGCCATCCGGGAAGTGAACGAATTGTCGATTTCCCTATCCATGATGAGAGATCATTTGAACGCGGCACTCTTACGGCGAGACGAGATCGAGCAGGAAAAGAGAATCATGATAGCCTCCATCATCCATGACCTGCGGACGCCCATATTTACAATTATCGGACACTTGGAAGGCATGCAAAAGGGGATCGCCGAACGCCCTGAAAAAGTGGCGGAGTATTTGAAGATTTGTATGGACAAGTCGCTCTTGCTAAACCAGTTGGTCTCAGATCTCTTCGTCTTTTCAAGACTTGACAATCTTGATCAACCCCTGCACCTGGAACATGTGGACTGGGTACTGCTTATCCATCAGGTTCTTGAAGGATTTCAATTGATGGCAAGCGAAAAGAATGTGGAACTGGTTCATCAACACATCGATTCGTCCATCTTGCTGTCTGCTGATCCACAACTTTTGACAAGAGCGATTTCCAATCTGCTTGATAACGCCCTTCATTACACCCCGAAGAACGGCAGCATTACACTGCGCAGCACTATGGAGAATCACCAGTTGTTATTTGCGATTGAAGATACAGGTTCAGGGTTTCAGGCCGTAGACCTGGAGCATATATTCAAACCCTTCTACCGTGGTGATAAATCCAGGAACAGAAGCACGGGTGGGGTGGGCCTTGGATTGGCGATCACACAGCGTATTGTTCAAGCTCACAAAGGAACAATATCTGCAGCAAATTCAGAAAGCCACGGAGCAGTCATCTCCATTCATTTGCCGTTAGTGTGAAGCCAGTGGAGATATGCAGTTGGGATGGAGTTATGCTATAGGCGGTGATTTTGCCTTGCGAGACGGGAAGCAAATCTTCAGCGATGTTCGACTGACGCCATTGCTGATCACCGCAATGGTCGGTATAGACCTCTGGGTCATTCGCCCGCCAACAGGAGTAAACATTCAGGCATGGCATTTGTTTGCCATCTTTGTCGCAACGATTATTGGTTTTATCCTGAAGCCGCTTCCGATGGGGTCTGTGGCCATCATGGGGATCGCGGTCACAGCACTTACAAACACGCTCAGCATTAAAGAGGCATTGAGTGGGTTTGGGAATACCGTTATTTGGCTGATCGTCATCGCCTTCTTTATTTCCCGCGGCTTTATCAAAACGGGACTGGGCGAAAGAATCGCTTACCTGTTCGTCAAGAAATTTGGGAGAAAAACGCTCGGTTTGTCCTATTCACTGTTGATCGGCGATTTGGCGCTGTCGCCCGCCATACCAAGCAATACAGCGCGGGCGGGAGGGATTATCTTTCCGATCATTCGCTCCTTGTCAGAAACGTTTGGTTCCAAGCCAGAGGATGGAACTGAGCGAAAAATTGGCTCTTTCTTGACGATAGCAGGATTTCAGGGCGACCTGATCACTTCGACCATGTTCATGACTGCGATGGCGGCGAATCCCTTGAGCGCCAAGCTTGCAAAGGATGTTGCGGGGGTGAACATCACTTGGACTGGATGGGCCATTGCAGCCGCTGTTCCCGGCGTCGTGAGTCTGTTCGTCGTTCCTTACCTGCTTTATAAAATGTATCCGCCGGAAATTAAGGAAACGCCGGACGCTCCCATACTGGCCAGTAAAAGACTTAAGGAAATGGGGCCTCTCAAGCGTGCGGAGAAGTTTATGTTGCTCGTGTTTGCGCTCATTCTGATTTTATGGATTTTTGGAACCCAGTTGAACATCGATCCCACGACAACCGCTTTTATCGGTTTGGCGATCCTGCTTTTGACGCAGGTTTTGACATGGGATGATGTGAAGAAAGAACAAGGCGCCTGGGACACATTGACGTGGTTTTCGGCAGTGGTCATGATGGCAACGTATCTGGACAAACTGGGCTTGGTCTCATGGTTTGGCCAACTGATAAAGGCTTCCGTCAGCGGTATGCCTTGGGTTCTGTCGTCCATCATTCTATTGCTTGTATACTTTTATGCCCATTACTTTTTTGCGAGCAATACCGCCCATATCAGTGCCATGTTTGCAGCATTTTTGGTCGTGATGATAACAGCCGGGGCTCCGCCTATGCTCTCTGCTCTGCTGCTTGCGTTCTTCAGCAACTTATTTGCCGCAACAACCCACTACGGCTCGGGGGTATCTCCGGTATTTTTCGGTTCCGGGTATGTAACGCAGGCGAAATGGTGGACGTTGGGCCTCGTCGTTTCCGTCGTTGATATCATCATCTGGCTTGTGATTGGCGGCATATGGTGGAAGATACTTGGTCTCTGGTAAGAATCCGCGAAACTTGCGGTGCGTCCATGGAGGCATTAAAAACGGCGCCGGATTAACGCACAGGTCCGGCGCCGGGGAATCCTGGGCGTATCGCGCCCGATGACTGGGGCGTCACCCTTTGTGGCGCGGGCGGAAGAGCCATGGGCGGCGGTCCACCCGCAGGTCTGGGCGGGGCTGCGGGCGACGTTGCGGGCGGCGGTGCCTGCGCCGTCACCGTCTGCGTTTGCGCCGGTTCCTCCGCCTTTGCCTCGTCCCCGCTGCCTATCCGTTTGAAGATATTGCTGCCGAGCGGGGAATTCATGAGCGCCATGAGGATGTTGGTCAAATCGGAGGTGCCGAGTTTTTTACCCTTGGATTCCGCCAGTTTTTTCAGTACGCCAGATTCTTGCAGCGAATTGGCGGTCACAAACAGGGTGTCCAGCAAGTTGTCCGCCTGCTGCACGTATTTGGAGACCTGTTTGAAAAACCCGCGCAAGCTTGTGATGCTGTTCATGGATTCCTGGAAATTTTTTGGCGTCAAGATTTTTCCGAGATTCCCCAGATTTCCTGAAGAGTCAGGGGATGTTGCTGCTTTGGGCGCGGCGCCCGACTTGCGTTTGACATCCTGGACGCGCGTCTTTTTCCGCATGGCGGGCTTGCTCTTTCGAGCAGCGCCCGAGCGGGTGTTTTGCGCTTTCACCAAGCGAATCTCTTTTTGCAGCAATTCCCGCTCGCGGGCGTGGAGAGGAACTTGTGGATCAAGCAATCGCAGTTTGGCGTTCAACCTTTCCAGTCGTTCTTCCTTGGACTGCGGTTTTCGGCGCGACGGGGTAACCATGCTGCATCACTCCCATATAAGGCGTTCTTTCATATCATATGGGAGTGGGCGCATGTTGGTGTAGGTAAACCTGTGAATCAGGGTCAGCCCCGCCTGCTCGGCGTTCCGGACTAGTTCAGGCGGGCGAGAAAAGAGGAGATCCGTTGCATGGCTGTCTGCAAATTGGGCATGGACGTTGCGTAGGAGATTCTAAAATTGTCTGGAGCCCCGAACCCAGCCCCTGGAACCACGGACACATGAGCCTCGGAGAGGAGAAGTTCACACAGATGATCGACGGAATCGATCTTGTCGCGCTTCCCGTCATTTAGGCGTAGGGAGGCTCCAACGAGCGACCCTGCGTTGGGGAAGATGTAAAATGCGCCGTCCGGGCGCGAACACGAGAGTCCACGCAACTGTTCGATCTGCGCGAGAACGTAGTCGCGCCGTTGCTGAAACTCGTGTCGCGTGTTCAGGTCAAACGTGCCGAGGGCGCCCAAGGCTGCTTTTTGAGAAATGGACGAAGGATTGGCTGTCGTATGGGACTGGAAACTGGACATCGATTCCACCAGTTCCCGCGGTCCGGCGACATAGCCGACACGCCATCCTGTCATGGCGTGCGTCTTTGAAAACCCATTGACAACAAAGGTGCGGGCGCGAAGTGTATCGCTGTATCTCGCGATGCTGAAATGCTCCACATCGTAGATCAACTGTTCATAGATTTCGTCGCTCACCACATAGACCGGGTATTCTTCGATCACGCGAGCGAGGGCGCGGATCTCATCGGGCGTATAGACGGCGCCCGTCGGATTGCTGGGAGAATTGATCAACACTGCTTTTGTTTTCGCGCTGAACGCCTCGCGCAAACGCTCTGGAGTGATTTTGAATCCGGTGCTTTCATCCGTGTGAACGGGTATCGGCACACCTCCGCAGAGCTTTATCTGCTCAGGGTAACTGACCCAATAGGGCAAGGGCAAAATGACCTCGTCACCTGGGTTTAAAATCGTCATGAAAATGTTATAGAGCGACTGCTTGGCGCCCGATGATACAATAATCTCATCAGGATCATACTGCAACTGATTGTCTTTCCACAGTTTCTCAGCGATGCCCCGCCGCAGTTCGACGATCCCGCCCACAGCGGTATACTTCGTAAAGTTGCTTGTAATGGCGGCGATCGCCGCAAGTGACGCCCGTTCAGGCGTTGGAAAATCCGGTTCCCCTACGCTCAGGTTGACGACATCGACGCCAGAAGCCACCAGGGCTTTTGTTTTGGAGTCAATGGTGAGCGTGGGCGACGCCGAAATGGCGTTGGCGCGATCTGATCGCTGCAGCATGGCTTCTCCTCCAAAATCCGCATATCAAAAACTCATTCTATTGTAGCATAGTCACTTCCCGCAGCGCATTCACTTTCGTCCGGTCAACCAACCCCAGATCGACTGGAGCGCGCCGCCGACACGCTGCGCCAGCCCGGTTTCCGGGGCGGGATGAAGATGGCACGGCGCAGCGGGAGCGGTGCCCACAACGAAAGCATCCTGTTCCTGCAGGGGGCAGGATGCCGTAGCGCGCTCGCCGGTGCTGGGGTCAATGGCAATGTTCACCACATTGTTCGGTTGTTGCCATGCTCCCTGAGGTTGGTCTGTGTACGCGGCTTTCATTACTGCCGCAAAGATGGGCGCTGCCATATGGGATTCCACGCCATTGATCGGCTTCATTCGATCGTAACCGACCCATACGGCGCAGACCGTCTTTGGCGTATATCCGACGATCCAGGCATCGGTGTCTGTCGTTCCTGTCTTTGCCGCGACCGGACCGGGGATGGACCGGGCAATGCGGTATCCGGTTCCGCCAGGGTGCATGACACTTTGCAGCATGTCCGTCAAAATGTAGCACGTCTCAGGCGACTCCACCATCAACGAGTTAGGCTGTTCTCTGTACAGGCTATGTCCGGAGGCGTCCTGAACGCTCTCGATAAAGTGGGGTGTCGAGAGATAGCCGCCACTGGCCAAAACACTGTAGGCACGGGCCAACTGCAGCGCGGATACCGGAAATACGCCAAGCGCCAGAGAGGGATACGGCTTCATATTCTGCGGGAGTCCGAAGCGTTCAGCTTCCTGCAGAACGCGTTGGGGACCCACCGCCAGATTGGCGCTCACCGCAAAAACGTTGTCTGAATGCGCGATCGCCTGTTTCATATCGATCTGAGTGTAGGCATAGTCATCGCCAAAGTTGTGGACGGAGTATCTGTGATAGTGGTCGTAAATAAACGTCGTGGGCTCGCTTTTCATGTGCAGGGAAGCCGTGTAGCCCCGATCCAGGGCGGCGGCGTACACGAATGGTTTGAACGCGGAACCGGGCTGTCTCATGGCTGTTGCGCGATCGTATGGGCTGAACCGATAATTGACGCCGCCAGTGTACGCCTCGATATTGCCTGTGCGGGGATCCATGACCACGGCTGCCGCCTGCAAATCGGAAGAACGCGGGATGTAGCGGGCGACTGCCTGATCAAGGGCCTTTTGCAATGTCATGTTGAGAGTCGTATGAATGTCGAGCCCGCCGCGATACAGTTCATCTCTGGACAGGTGCAGTTGTTGCTCAGCCTCTCGCGCCACAGCGTCGGCAAAGTAGGGTGCAAACGCTTCAGCCGTGCGGTGGTGGGCGAAATGGAGCGGCGCTGCATAAGCCGCATGAGCTGAGCTTGCAGTCAAGTAACCACTGCGGACCATCGCATGGAGAACCTGCCACTGGCGATTTTTCGCGGCGTTGTAATCCGCGAACGGGGAATAGAGACTCGGTCCTTTCGGAAGACCCGCAAGGAGTGCTGACTCGGCCAGATCCAGACTCTGCACAGGCTTGCCAAAGTAATAGAGGGCGGCCGTAGCCACTCCGGTCGCTCCGTCACCGTAATAGATCGCGTTTAGATAGTCGTCCAAAATGCGCTGTTTCGAATAGTGCCATTCCAACTGGAGTGCGTAGATGGCTTCCCGCGCTTTGCGCCATAATGTGCGATCACCATTTAAAAAGAGGTTCTTGGCGAGTTGCTGGGTGATGGTGGATCCGCCCTGGACGATATGACGGGCGCGGATGTCGGCCAACAAGGCGCGGACGATGCCCTTCACATTGAGACCGCGATGCTGATAGAAGGAAGCATCCTCTACAGCAATCGTCGCTTCCTGCAAATACTTTGGAATCTCGCTTAAACTGGCCTCGCGGCGAGTGACGCCAGCACTCACCAGATCGCCAATGACTTCGCCGTTTTGCGCCGTAACCCGAGAAGGATCGGACCCGATAGCCAGCGGCAATGGTGCAAACAGAACGTATCCGACGCCTGCGACGATCAGGCCAATGCCGGTTGCCGCAGCCGCCGGCAAGCTGTGCAGACGCATGGGTTTCATGAACTGCAAAACGCCCAGCAGGGCTGGCAGCGTTATGGGTCCGAGACGGGGCAGACGTAGAAGAACCCGGGTGGATTTGCTCATAGAGGCACCCCCTTGACGGTACCCATTATCACCTTGCAAGACCTTGTTCAAACGCCCGATGAATCTGCGCATGCGGTTTATTTTGGCGACCAGCATGATATAATACCAACGGATTGCCCAGAAGGAGTGGTAATATATGGATCTTTGGTTTACAGAGAAACAGACACCAGACTATGGGATTACGGCGAAGATAACCCACACGCTACATACGGAACGCACGGAGTTTCAGGATCTGGCCATGATTGAAACCGTGGAATGGGGACGTATGCTTGTTCTCGATGGTTGTGTCATGACCACTCTTCGCGATGAGTTTGTGTATCATGAAATGATTGCGCATGTAGCCCTTTCGGCGCATCCCAAGCCGGAGAACATCCTGGTTGTAGGCGGTGGAGACGGTGGAGTCATGCGTGAGATTATCAAACACCATACGGTGAAGAAGGCTGTATTGGCAGAGATTGACGGACGTGTCATCGAACTTTCCAAGCAGTATTTGCCGGAGATCGCCGTTGCGTTGACCGACCCGCGAGTGGATGTGCGCGTCATTGACGGCATCGCTCATGTGAGTGATAAGGTGGATGAATACGATGTCATTATCGTAGACTCCACAGATCCGATCGGGCCTGCAGTGGGCCTGTTTGCCAAGGAATTTTACCAGGCGATCAGTCGCGCGCTAAAACCGGACGGCATTTTCGTGGCACAGAGTGAATCGCCCTTTTTGCACGGGGATCTGATCCGCCGAGTGCAAAGCGATGTGGCGGATATTTTCCCGGTGACAAAACTCTATCTGGCGGCGATTCCCACCTATCCGAGCGGGCTCTGGAGCTTTACCATAGGGTCAAAGCTCCATGATCCGGCTGTGATTGCCGATCAGCAACGAACAGGCGAGCTCCAGACACGCTACTACACGCCAGAACTTCACGCGGCCGCATTTCAACTGCCGCGTTTCGTACAGGAGCTGACGGCGCGATGACCGCTCACTCACACCGCGCAGCTTTCGATCCTGCTTACTCTGGCAACACGTTTATCGGAGCGACTGACTCGTACGATTCGGCCAGGGCGATCATCTACGGGATGCCCATGGACTGGACCACATCGTTTCGCCCAGGAACCAGGCTCGGGCCGCGGCGTATCCGCGAGGTGTCCGTAGGACTTGAGGAGTACAGCCCGTACCTGGATCGACACTTGGAGGATGTAGCTTTTTTCGACGCGGGGGACATCCCGCTGCCATTTGGCAATCCGGGGCGCAGCCTCGACATGATCAGCGAATATGTTGGCCGCTGGCTGGACGACGGGAAACTGCCCATCGGTCTGGGCGGAGAACATCTGGTTACTCTTGGTGCGGCGCGCGCTGTTTTGGAGCGGGTTCCCGATGTGCGCATTCTGCATTTCGACGCGCATACGGACCTGCGCGAGCAGTATGAAGGAGAGCCGCTGTCGCATTCGGCTGTGATCCGAAAAATCGCAGACCTGATTCCGCCCAAACGTATCTATCAGTTTGGCATCCGTTCAGGAACCCGTGAAGAATTTGCCTACGCCAGAGAACACACCAACTTTCATCCGTTTCAAGTCCTTGAGCCGCTGCAGTCGGTCCTGGCGGAGATTGGGCAAAAACCCTGTTATGTGACGATTGACATCGATGTTCTGGATCCCGCTTTCGCGCCGGGTACGGGTACGGCTGAGGCGGGCGGCGTCGCTTCCAGGGAGTTGCTCGCCGCCGTTCACGCCATGAAGGATCTGCAGGTGGTCGGCTTCGATTTGGTCGAAGTGGCGCCGGTCCTTGACCCCACTGAACAAACGCAGATCGTCGCCGCGAAACTGATCCGCGAAGCGCTGCTTTCTTTTGCGCTGTAATTGCCAATCGATGACTCATAAAAGGCAGGACGGGAGAACTTTAGACGGAACGATCCGCATACTGTCTGGCGCCGCCGAGGTTTCGGCGCAGGCCTCCATTCATTTTGTGGATGGATACTGCCGTGAAGCGGTATTTCTTGAACCGGGTGAAGATTTTGCGGGGGCGGTCACGAGCGTACGCTTCCTCGGCGCAGGGGCGGAGCGGCGCGTGGAAGTGTTCCGGCAGGGTGCGTTGGAGAGTTACACGCAGTTTGCGCTGTCAGGTCCTACGAAAGGACATTACAGACTCGCCGAAGGAGTGCTCACTTTTACGATCGTCACGCACAGGCTTGACGTGCTGCAGGAATCGGGTGAATTACAGGCAGCGATTGACGCGGTGATCAACTTTGATGCGCGCACTGAATCCCACGTGCGCACACGCATTCTGCTCACGTGGTCGCAAGCGTTCTGACGCTACACCGGAAGATACGGACATCAGTGCCAGGCCTGGACGGATCATGCATTGCACTGCCGCTCAAACAGGTGCGGCCGAAAGGCCGCAAAACTCGCTGCAGTGCAATGCATGATCCGTCCAGGCGAGTCACTTTCATCCCTGAAAAACGCCGTAGGCGCTTTTTCATTCCATTGGCGGTGCCGCGCGGCGGCATGCGGGTCTCCTATGATGCAGCCGACTAGGGGAGCAGTGATAAAGTCCGCAAAGCAGGCGCGGTCACTCCAGATATAGCGTCCGAGGCTTCAGTCGGACGCTATATCTACCGCTGTGCGCATGCCTAAATTGGGTTTATCACTGCTCCCCTAGCAGGTGTAACGGGGTCGCTCGGCAGGGGCGGTCATCCTGCCGCCGAATCGGGATTGATGGTCGGCTGTCGCCTGTGACCATCCTCCATTCTCCGCGATTGCTGCAGCACATAGTCATCTCCGTAGCGGTCGATCATATGCAATTTTTGAAAATAGCGTTTTGCGCCATGGTAACTCGCTTTGGCAAAGGCGGCGTTGACGGAGCCCTGAACCACAGCGCCCAGGAACGGAACCAGTACGGCCACTTCTTTTTCCGCGAATGCCAGGGCCAGTCTGGTTGCGAGCACGTCGAGCAATTGCGCGACGGCGGGCGAAGCTCCGGCGGCCAAGCGCAGAGACAGGTGTTCGCCCGCTGTTCGGGCGAGTACGCTGCCTGCACTTCGCATGGCCAAATGGGCGGCCACTTTGGCCTCAACAATCTGGGCGTCCTCTTCACACGGGGCCATGGCGACCAGAATATGAGGCAGATCCTCCGGATTTTGCAGAGAATAGCCGTAACTGTATCCGATTTGCACAGCGTTTTGGGCCATCAATGACAGCGTTGCGTACAGATCAGCGAGAATCGTGGGAATCACCCAGGCCTGAAGGCCAGGAATGACTTCGAACAGCGATGTCACGAATCCGGCGGTCGCTCCTTCAATCGATACTGCAAAGGTCTGTCCGCGCGCCATAAGCCGAGCGGTTTCATCTTTAACTTCAAGAGGCAAAAGTCGTATCTCGCTGGCAGATGTGGCAGCGCCGCCGAGGGTTCGAATTGTCTGCTCCACCTTTGCGTACTGATGGGCTGTCGCCGCCTGTTCGAGCGTTCGGACGATCATGTCACGGACAGTGTCGCGAAGTCGATCCGCCAAGGCGGATCCGCGAACGGGGGCGACGTGCGCCGCCAGGTTCATAACGGCGCGCGCTTTGCCTGTAAGGCGTCTTGTCAAAGTCACTGTGAACGGTTGCGGCGCGGTTGCGGCTACCATCCATTCTTTGAGCACACTCTGTTCATAGGCGTTCACACTCGCACCTCGCTTCGCAGTCTGTCCTCGCACAGACTACCTTTACAACTACATTCGCGGTTCAGGGGCGACTTCCTGCTTTACGCTACCGAGGGTTATTGGTAGAGTGAAGATACAAACAAGCGCTCAAAAGGGGATCCTCAGTGAAGAGCTTTCGCGACCCGGTGCACAACCTCATTGCGTTCGACGACAGCGACCGTTTGGTGATCGACTTGATCAATACGGCTGAATTCCAACGGTTGCGCAGGATCAGACAACTGGGCCTTGGGAACATCGCTTATCCAGGCGCGGAACATTCGCGGTTTGTGCATTCCCTCGGTGTGGCGCACCTCATGCGACGGGTGCTTGACGCCTCTGCGGAATGGCGGGGGGCGGTAAACTACGGCGAATTGCGGGCAGATGTCAGGGCCTATCGCAACGCGGCGATTGCCGCTGCCCTGCTTCATGATATCGGACATGGGCCTTTTTCCCACGCGCTGGAGGCCGTAACCTCACAACGTCACGAATTGTGGACGACCGCGATCATCCGATCTCCGTTGACGGAAGTGCATCAGGTGCTGGAGGGTTACGAGTCCGGATTTTCCGAACAGGTGGCCCAGATTGTCGAGAAGCGATTTGAACCCTCACGGGCGGTTGTCAAGTTGCTGTCCAGTCAACTGGATACGGACCGGATCGATTATCTCCTGCGCGATGCACTGATGACAGGGGCTGGGTACGGAACGTTCGATGTGGAGTGGCTCATTCACGTCATGCGGATCGGCGAAGTCGCGGGGGAACCGGAAGTTGGTCTGGATCTCCACAAAGGGCAGAGCATCGCCGAAGACTACATCATGTGTCGCTATTACATGTATTTGCATGTGTATTTCCACGGAGCGACTCGCGCTGCCGAAGTCATGATCGAGAAACTGCTGCAAAGAGCCCAGATGATCGGTGCGTATTTGCCCGGATTCAGCGGCCTGAACGCTTTGCTCGACGGATCGCTTGACGCGACCGACAACGCGCGAACGGCAGAATATCTGGAACTGGATGACGGCGTGTTATGGACAGCGATGCATCTGTGGTCAAGCCACGCCGATGACGTGCTGCGGGATCTTGCGCAGCGCTTGCTAAACAGAAAAGTCTTTCGCGGCGTCGATGTGAAAGACGAGTCACAGCGCCTTCGCATGATGGAGGTTTTGGAACACAAAGCGCGAATGAAAGGTGTTCCGCCGGAGTTCTACGTCGTCCATGACACTGCTGCGAGTCACGCGTATCAGGATGCCTACGTATCGCCTGCAGGATTGGATGACCATGACACGGCAGCCTCTGCAGCAGCAGCAGAGGGAACAGTCAGACGAAGTTCCGAACAGATTTACCTGTTTGATGAAAGCGGTCGCTCCCATGAGTTGTCTGAGCAGTCCTTCATCGTGAAAGCAGTGCGGGATCGTAAAGTCAAAATAGAGCGAGTGTTATGTCCGGAGGACTGGTTGCATGACGGAGCAAGCGAATGATCATGCCTGGTTGACAGCCGTTTTGTCAGGGGTCGATGTCGGCGTCCACGCTGTTGATATTCGTGGCTTTACAATCTACTACAATGACAGCGCGGGTCGGCTGGACGGGTTGCAGACAAACGAGGTGGTCGGACGGCATCTGCTTGATGTATTCCCGTCGCTCAATGAAGAGACAAGTTCACTGCTGCGCGTTTTACGCTCACAGGAAACAATCTCATATCGCCGACAGACCTACACAAACTACCGGGGCGACGAAGTGCATACGACAAATACCACCAGACCGGTATATGCGGGCGATCGATTGATCGGGGCGCTCGAGATCGCTGCGGACATGACCGAGATGAAGCACCTGGCTGAACGCGTCGTCGACCTCCAGGCAGCACGCCTATCACAGCCCGGCGCCAAAGGCAAAGGCGCACGCGGTGTCAGCGGCGTGGTCTGGTCGTTGGCGGACCTGTTGACGGCCACTCCTGAGGTTTCACGTGTGGTGGAGATGGCAAAAAAGGTGGCGGAGACATCGTCTCCCGTGCTTGTGTACGGAGAAACGGGCACCGGGAAAGAACTGCTTGTGCAGGGGATTCACAGTGCGAGCGCCCGATCGGGCTGCGCCTTTATCGCGCAAAATTGCGCAGCATTGCCTGGGGCGTTGCTGGAGGGGATCCTCTTTGGAACCGTCAAGGGCAGCTTTACTGGCGCGGAGAACCGTCCGGGTCTTTTTGAGCTTTCACATGGCGGCACTCTGTTTCTCGACGAACTGAATTCCATGCCGCCAGACTTACAGGCTAAACTTTTACGAGTTTTGGAAGATCAACAGGTTCGCCGTTTGGGTGACAATAAGTCCATACCCGTTGATGTCCGCATTGTGGCCGCCATGAATGTCGACCCGGAGGAGGCTGTAAGATCAGGCCAGTTGCGGGCGGATCTCTACTATCGGGTGAGGGTGGCCGCGCTGCGCCTGCCTCCGCTTGCAGAACGGCCTGCGGATATTCCGCTGTTGATCGATCATTTTATCGCGCTCTATAACAGGCGTTTTGGAAAATCCGTGCGCGCCTTGGCCGAGGATGCCCAGAGTATTCTTGTGAACGCTTCGTGGCGCGGCAACGTCAGAGAGTTGAAACATGCCATCGAGGCGGCGATGATCGTGGTGGATGGCGACCTTATAGAACGTCATCATTTGCCGGCGTACCTGCTTCGCGACCTTCGCCCAGTGAATGATCAACCGAATACGGTCACTGACGATGTGGTTGGCACGGACGGTGCTCTGATCCTATCTTTGTCAGAGCGGCTCGCTCGCAGCGAGCGCCTGTGGATTCAGGAAGCATTGACAAAAAGCTGCGGACATATCGCAAACGCCGCAGCCATCTTAGGAATTCCGCGCCAGACATTGCAATCCAAGATGAAAAAATATGGGCTATGGCAGCACCATCGCGAATGAAGTGACTGGACCCGGGGCACGATACTGTTTGACGATGGAAGAGAGGGTGTGGTTGCGTTGGAAAACGGAACGGAGCACTTGACGGAGGGTAGCTTGTCCACTTCATAAAGAAGCTGGAGGGATGTGCTAAAGACAACTCTAGAGTTGTTTCCGCGTCTGATTTAGCTTTTCTATAATATGAATGTGGCATCCCGGCAGTCATCAATTCCATCGTCTCGGGGAACCTTCGGGTTCCCTGTTTGTTTGCCGACTCATGGTTCATCGTTCCAGTCTACTGCCGTCACGGTTCCATTCAACCAATCCTGTTTTATAATTGCATATCCAATAGATGCTACATACTCTCCTGTGTCTGTTTTCCACAATGCTCGGTAGTGTGATTCCTTCACCCATCCGCAAGCTGCAAATGTCTTTCTCATCGCGATGTTATCTTGCCTTGTGTTACCTTCAATTCGCAAGGCCATTGGGAACTCCCGAAATATAAAATCAGCGATGAAGCGAAGTGCCTGCTTTCCAATGCCCATCCTACGATAGGATGCACTGACTCGAAGATCGATTCTTGGAACTGGATCCCGTATCTCAAACACTGAAATAAACCCAACATTCTCTCCGATTTCCGATTGAATCCAAAATGACCTCGCACGCTCACCATGAAAATGCCCATTTGATACCCAATTTACGACCATTTCTTGCGTTGGCGACGGTGTCTCGAAATATTCCCACGTTTCAGATGTCAACCAATGAACAATTCCGTCTTGGTCTGACTGGCTATATTCTACAAATGTTACTTGCATCGGCGCTCACCTGATCTTTCATCCAATGGTTGTGCAATGGCATCTCTCAGTTTAACGAGTGTCGTTTAATTAGAAAGTCCATATTCTGTATAAACCAATTGTGACGACATCCCGGTGGGGCTGCTAAATCTTCAAGTGATACTGTAGAATTTCCGCAAGGACTCAACTCATCTGCCAGATCAGTAACATAGTTCAGATAGTATCGCGCCCAAGCAAATCCTTCATCCGCCGGGATGATTCCACGGTGGCCAGGCACAATGATAGTTGGTCCTAGAGCTTCCAACTGCTTCAGGATGGGTAGCCAATTCTCTGGATTCCCTTGACTTAAAATCAGGTTGTCGTTAGGAATAATCAAGTCGCCAGCAAACAAGATTTTTTCATCCGGTAACCACAATACTGCATCGCAGGGTGAGTGTGCTCCACCAAATGTCATTAACTTTGCCATTCGACGAGAACCTTGAAAGGTAAGCGATTGTTCGAAAATCAGTACAGGGAGGCGAATGTCTTTGGGGTGGGGATAGTCTTCAAAGAACTCGTCATATTCATTTAAGATTGCGTCAAGCTGAATCTTTTCGTTTTCATTAGATGTTTGCCCCAACTTTTTCCGAAGGCTGTTCGCTTGTTCCATCATGGAATTTTTCATGCGTTCCAATCGGAACAGACCTTCTTCTGCGATAGCATTTCTGGTTTTGATCGAGGCAATAAGTATCGCGTCATCGGCAAAAACAACATTCCCTTGATAATGATCGGCATGAGCGTGGCTATTGATAACAAGGGAAGGTGGGCGACCCGTGAGGCGCTCAGCCGCTTTTTTAAGTTCTCTGGCTGGACCAATTGTGGTAAAGGTGTCGAAAATCAAGGTCTTGTCACCAAGATTCACGATCCCTGCATTACTGCCTCCGTCAGGAATCGCTACATAAACTCCATCACCAACGGTTTCGATTGAAAAATGATGGTATCCTTCACCCACTATGACTCCCCCTTGGTGTTAGGCATTGTCGAACGGGTCATAATCTACAGAAGGCCATGAACGTCCTATGGAAAATAACAAGTATGGAGGTATACATGCTATTGCGCCCTCCCGTTTGCGCAGGAGCCATTAGTATCAATGCGCGGCCATTTGCCAGCGGACAGCTTTATTTTCCTTGATCATCAGGAATGTGGCAAGGGAGGATTTTGAAATTGTACGCGAGTTTGGCGTAGACGGTTTCAAGCAGGGGCACAGTATAGGAATCCGACTGGCAGGAACGGCCGTGCGATTTTCCGGGATCGAGTTTCATGTCTGAGTTTTGCGAAGCAAAATCTCACCGTTTCGCGCCACCAATAACCGGGAAGAAAAACCAGCTTGGCCGGAATCGTATGCTGTGCCGAGGCGAGTTCGGCGCAGCCGTGTTTGAGAAGCGGCGCAGCATACGATTCCGGCGGGCAGAGATGATCGATTTTCCGGGATAGACCTTCATGGAGCTTGCGCGCCACCAATAACCGGGAATGAAAAACCCGCTCGTCAGGATTCATATGCTGTGCCCGTCGCGAGTTCGGCGCAGCCGTGTCTGAGCAGGGGCACAGCATATGAATCCGGCAGGCAGGGACATTTTCCGGGATGGAATGGTGGCATAGATCTTGCTTGCTGAGTATCTGACTAACGCAATGGCCTGGTGAAGTGGTTGAGAGGAGTGCCGTCAGTGGGCGATCCATACGGTTTGAAACGAGTGATTGAACCAGTCGGGGCCATGCCGCAACCCGCATGGAAACTCGACAACAGCATGCGCTGTGGGGACGATGAGATGCTGATCGACGTCGACATTCTCAACATCGATGCGGCGAGTTTTACGCAGATCAAAGAAGCCGTTGGAACCGACCCTGAAGCGGTGGCAAACCGCATGCGGGAGATCGTTGCGATGCGGGGAAAACACCACAACCCCGTCACCGGGTCCGGGGGTATGCTGATCGGAACCATTGCACAGATCGGACCGAATTCATCCAAACGCAATCTGGTTGTCGGAGATCGTATCGCGACGCTGGTATCTCTGAGTTTGACGCCGCTTGCAATCGATGAGATCAACCATATCGATCTCTCCAGCGGACAGGTTAAGATTACCGGCCAGGCCATTTTGTTTGACAGTGGGATCTGTGTCAGGATGCCGACCGATTTGCCCGACAGGGTGACGCTTGCAGTCTGCGACGTATGCGGCGCGCCTGCTCAGACCGCGCGGATTGTAAAGGAGGGCCAGACCGTTGCGGTGCTCGGGGCCGGGGGTAAGTCTGGCATGATGGTTCTGGCGCAGGCTCGCCGAAATCTCGGCGCGACAGGCCGCCTGATTGCCCTGGAATACGCCGAAAAATCGGCGGAAACCATCCGGGCACTTGGCTATGCGGATGATGTTCTGGTGTGCGATGCGCAAAATCCCGTACAAACGCTTGAGGTCTTCGAGCAGGCGGTGGGAACGCAGCTTGCCGATGTCGCCATTAACTGTGTCAGTGTTCCTGGCACGGAACTTGCATCGATAATGATAACACGCGACCGAGGCCTGGTTTACTTTTTTAGCATGGCAACGAGCTTTACCACCGCAGCACTCGGCGCTGAAGGACTCGGTAAAGATGTCGACATGATGATTGGCAACGGGTACGCCAGCGGCCACGCTGATCTGGCGCTGGATTTGATCCGCGCAGAGCCGGTGCTGCTTGCCGCCTATGTACACAAGTGCGGGTAATTGAAAGAGAGGAGATGCTGGCATGAGTCTGGCAGAGCACGATATCCTGTATGGCAAAAAACAGCGGAGTTTTCGGGATATACCACTTTGGAAAGACGTGACCGACGAGCAATGGAACGACTGGAAATGGCAGTTGACCCACACCGTTAACTCCATCGAAGACCTGGGGCAAGTGATCAATTTGACGGAGACGGAAATTCGCGGAGTGGCGGCGGCCGGCAAGAATTCCATACCACTGCGCGTCACCCCCTACTATGCGATGATGATGGACCCGGACGATCCCGGTTGCCCGGTCAGACTTCAGGCTGTGCCCATTTCTAACGAGATGAACCGTTCCCCGTGGGATATGGAAGATCCGCTGCACGAAGACGAGGATGCGCCTGCCCCGGGACTCACGCACCGCTATCCTGACCGCGTGCTGTTTTTAATCACCAATCAGTGTTCGATGTACTGCAGGCATTGTACGAGACGGCGGTTTTCGGGCCAGGTCGGCCACGCCGTGCCTAAGCCTCAGCTTGACGCCGCCATCGACTATATCCGCAGAACTCCGGCAGTGCGGGATGTACTGCTATCCGGCGGGGACGGGCTGCTCGTCAATGACCGTATTCTCGAATACATCCTCTCCAGCTTGCGTGCGATTCCCCATGTGGAGATCATCCGCATCGGCACTCGCGCGCCCGTTGTATTTCCGCAAAGAATCACAGAGAATCTCTGCAACATCCTGAAGAAGTACCATCCGGTATGGCTCAATACACATTTCAATCATCCCGATGAGATCACGCCTGAAGCCAAACGCGCGTGTGAGATGCTGGTGGACGCGGGCGTGCCCGTCGGCAACCAGAGCGTGCTGCTGCGCGGAGTCAACGACTGTTCGCACGTGATGAAGAAACTGTTGCATGAGTTGGTAAAAATGCGCGTTCGCCCTTATTATATTTACCAGTGCGATCTATCCGAGGGCATCGAACATTTCCGCACCACAGTTTCCAAAGGCATCGAGATTATGGAGGAACTGCGCGGTCACACGTCAGGCTATGCCATTCCGACCTTTGTCGTGGATGCTCCGGGCGGCGGCGGAAAGATACCGGTCATGCCCCAGTACCTGATTTCCCAGGGCCATGGCAAGGTGATCCTGCGCAATTTCGAAGGCGTTATCTCTGTGTATCATGAACCAACGTATGAAGACGCGGGCTGCCCACCGTCCTGCACGCACGATCACGAACAAGAGGCGATCGGTGTGGCCAGACTGTTGCATAACCAGGCCGTCAGTCTGGAACCGCAAGGGCTAAAACGCGTGGTGGCTCACCACCATAATGAGTCGAGCGAATAGGGCAATGTGACAAGGCAGGTAACTCGGATTTACAGGGTGGGGATCCTGATGGCGCACGCGGGAATCATGCCGTTGTGGGAACGCGTGGACGCTCTTGGCGTACGTGATCTGGCCATCGTCGGAGTCAGCAAACACGCGGGAAAAACCACAGCCCTCGTTCGCCTGATCGAGGACGCCTCCCGTACCGGGCGACGTCTTGGCGTCGCCAGTGTGGGCGTGGATGGAGAACGGGCGGATAGTGTGCTCGGAACTCCGAAGCCGCCCATCCCGGTGCCGACAGGCACTCTGTTTGCCACAGCCATCGGCGCCATGAAGGAAGCATCGTCGCCTGTCGAGTGGATCGAGCCGACGGGCATATCCTCACCGTTTGGCGAGGTGTGGGTTGGACGGGCGGCGGCTTCGGGAATGATCAGTCTGGCGGGTGTACGGCAACTTTCGCATCTGCTGTTACTGCGAGCGCGGTTTCGTTCGTTGGGAGCGGATCACGTGCTCTATGACGGCGCGCTGTCGCGTATGATTGCCATGCATCCTGATGCGGTGGAAGGGGTCATTCTTGCCACCGGCGCAGTTGTCGGAAACGTGGAAGACGTGGTGCGCGCGACAAGGCAGGGGCTGCGCAAGGTGGGCATTGGGTTGGCTGAAGGCGCCGTCGCGCGGTTTTGCGCTTTGCAAGTTGGGTTTGACGGCGTTGCCGTCGCGGTGGCCGAGTTTCCTGCGGTTCCGACCGACGTTGCGGAACCTGCCCCCGCACGCGTCTCCGGGGAAAACGGAAATCGGACGCCCGAATGGTCGCGAGCGGCGCTCAGCGATATAAGACGTTATCCCGGCGCCACGGCATTTACAGACGATATAAGGGCTGCGGCCGATGTGACGGAGCGGCACCGCGTGTTTTATTATAGCGGAGCGGTGACGGATGCGGCCGCGCAAAGCATTCTGCTTAGACCATTCCCCAGTTTGCTGGTCGCTGAGAGTCCGGCGCATGTATTTTTGTCCGAGGGCGTATGGCGTCAGTACACGCGTCAAGGTCACGCGGTTATGGTCAGGCGAAGCGCGAAGCTGATCGGCGTCACGATCAACCCCGTATCTCCGCGCGGCGTAACGCTGCATCGCGCGACGTTAAGACAGCGCATAGAGGCGCTGACAGATGTTCCAGTCTGGGATGTGATGGAGTAGATCGCCAATGTCATTCATGAATCCATGGACAGAAGAGCAGATCGGTTTTTTGCGAGTCAAGGAGCGCATGCGCGCTCCGACGCCCTACGGGGTGCGCTATCAACGTGAGCGCACGCCCTTTTTGCGCGGTCAGGAAGAGCAGTGGCAGAGTGATCGCGAGGATCTGACGCAGTTCAGCGACGTATTTTCTCAGGCGTGCGGCGATCAGAGCACTTTTGGGCGCATGGTGCGCGCGGCGCTTGCAGCGCTGCCGGACATACAGACGGTGGCGCAACTGTTGCAAAAGCGGGAAGCGTTTCGTACTGAACAGTGCGCAAACCTGAAGCGATTTGCGGCGATCGGGCTGCGCATTGACCGCTTGCTGGCCGATGTCAGTGCGCGAAGACCGTGGTGGAACGCCGCGGTGTTGGTCCAGGTCCATGCTCGTTTGAGCGGGGAGGACAGAATGACAGCGACGGACTGCAGCGATGAAGAAACGATCAGACGGTCTTTCAACGACAGCTTTTCTCTCCACGATGTCGCGGATGACGCGGTCAAGAATCTGTACGCGGCCTTGCAGGGTGTCCGCGTACGCCGTGCGTCCGCAGAGAATGGGTTCACGCGCGCTCTCTGCGCTGAGTATCGCGCGCCTGTCCGCCGGGATCATACGCTGATCGTCTCCGTCGACGATCCACTGGCTGCTGAAAGGGCGTCTTCAGACCCGCGCTTGCAGTTGTTGCAGCGAACGGCGTTCGAAGTTGTTCTGGAACCGGTCTGGCCGGAGGAAGTGCGGCAACTGCGAGCGGATGAGGATGTTCTTACAGAAGAACTCGCAATCGGTGAAGAGAGAACGTTGCAAATGGTCAGCGCCATGCTGTACCCGTACGCGGATGCGCTGGCTGTGTGCGCACAAGCCATCGGCCGCCTGGATGATGTGTGCGCGCGTGTGTCTGTCGCTTGCGACGAAGGCTGGGTTTGGTCGCAGTTGAGCTCGGGCGGCGCAGCAGTTCTCGCCGGAGTGTACCAGCCTGATCGTCGTCAGGGCTGGACTCCGTGTACAGTGACCCTTGATCGCGCTGTATCGGTGCTTACAGGGCCGAACATGGGAGGCAAAACGGCTACTTTGAAAACGGTCCTGCTTGCGCTCGCCTGTCACCAATACGGTTATCCTGTGCCCGCTGATTCTGTCAGCGCCCCGCTTTTTACCGCGCTGCGGTATGTGGGCGGCGACGCGCAGTCCCTTTTGTCTGGACTGTCGTCCTTTGGCGCGGAAGTTGTGGCTCTGCAGGAGGCGATCAGCCTTGACGGGGCATTTCTCTGTCTCGATGAGGTCGGGCGCAACACCAATCCGGCAGAAGGGGCCGCGCTTGTCACCGGGCTGCTGGAGACTCTCCTTGACACAAGGCGTCAAATGACGGTCTGCGCCACTCACTTTACGATCGTGTTGCCAGCTCAGATGGTGGGCTACTTTCGTATGCAGGGGGTAAAGCGGGGATTCTTGGATGCCCGCCACGGACCTGCGTCAGCTTCTGAAGGAATCGCGCGCTTGAGTGAAGCGATGGATTTTACGATCGTGCCAGCGCAAGATGGCGCATCCCCGAGTGAAGGACTGGCTGTCGCGCAGTGGTTGGGTCTTAGTGAGGACGTCATTGAGCGGGCCAAGAGACGGCTGGAGCGCCAGCAGTAGGGAACACTCGCTCTGCAGGGATCGTGTGCTGTGCCGAGGCGAGTTCGGCGCGGCCGTGTCCGAAAGACGGCACAGCACACGATCCCTGCAGAGCAGACGCATTTTCGAGATAAGGGCGGGGAGTGATCGGTCATGAATAGCAAACTGTACCTGGATCAAGAGGAGATTGCCGAGGCGCGTTCGCTCGCATCCGCGATCGCCGATGATGTCGTCGCATTTATTGCGGACAAGACGACCGTGGCGATCGAGAGGACTGTGTTGCGGTTACTTTCCCTGGACGGCGTAGACGCGGACTATGTACCGTTGCCAAACGTCGTGGTCGATCATGTTCATGAACGCGGTCAACTGCATCGTGGCGTCGCTCGCTACGTGATCAACGCGATGTTGCATACAGGTCTTGGCATTCAGGCGATCGGGGAAGCGGTAGCCGCCGGAGAACTCGATCTGCTCGCCTTGCCGCCGCGACCAGACGCTGAGATGTTTGCGCGCGGACAGGAAGAGGCGCAGATCGCCCTCTCTCGCATAAATCGTAACCGGGAAGCGCGTAATCACTATCTGAGCCGTCTCGGAGAAGGTCCGCAGCCCTACATCTATGTGATCGTAGCGACTGGCAATATCTATGGAGATGTGATTCAGGCGCGCGCCGCCGCCCGTCAGGGAGCGGATATCATCGCTGTGATTCGCAGCACCGGGCAGAGCCTGCTCGATTACGTTCCCTATGGCGCCACCACGGAAGGGTTCGGAGGCACCTACGCGACACAGGAGAATTTTCGGATTATGCGCGCGGCCCTCGATGAAGTGGGCGAGGAAGTCGGTCGGTACATCAGGCTGTGCAACTATTGCTCCGGACTCTGCATGCCGGAAATAGCCGCCATGGGCGCGCTGGAACGTCTGGATGTCATGCTCAACGACGCGCTCTATGGAATTCTGTTTCGGGATATCAATATGCAACGCACCCTGATCGACCAGAATTTTAGCCGGATGATCAACTCTTATGCGGGTGTGATCATCAATACCGGGGAAGACAACTATCTGACGACGGCCGACGCCGTGGAGGCTGCCCATACTGTGCTTGCTTCTCAACTTGTCAACGAGCAGCTTGCTCTGCGATCGGGGTTGCCGCCTGCTCAAATGGGGCTGGGTCATGCGTTTGAAATGGATCCCATGCTGGAAGACGGTTTTTTGTTTGAGTGGGCGCAGGCGCTCATGGCAAGGGAGATATTTCCCGACGCCCCGCTAAAATATATGCCGCCAACGAAACACATGACGGGCAATATCTTTCGCGGGCACGTTCAGGACGCTCTGTTCAACCTGATTGGCATAGCGACGGGGCAGGGTATTCAGTTGCTCGGCATGATGACCGAAGCGATCCATACTCCGCTCATTCACGATCGTCAGCTCGCGATTGAAGCGGCGCGGTACATTTTTAACAATGCGCGCCATTTGCGGGATGAGCTGGAGTTCAGGGAAGATGGCAAGATGGTGCGGCGGGCCCGCGAAGTAGTGCATGAAGCGAAGGACCTGTTGCGGGAAATTGAAGCCAGGGGCCTGTTCAGAGCTCTGGGCGAAGGTCAGTTTGCCGATGTGAAGCGCAGCTTGACTGGCGGTAAGGGACTAAAGGGGGTCCTGATCCGGGCGGACGATTATTACAATCCCATCGAAACCGCCTTGCGCGGCGCCCTGGGTCTTCCTTCGGCGAACGTTGGCAGGTTGGAGCCGAAGGGCAGAGAGCCGGGCGGCAGGGAATCGGAGGGCAGGGAGGTTGGCGGACATGCGTGACTTGCGGCATGTGAGACCGTACGGGGATACGCTGGACGATGGAATGGTCCAGTTCAGCTTCTCGTTGCCAGTGCCACATGGGGAAGAAGCCAGGGAGGCGGCGCGACAGTTTGTCGCCAAAATGGGTGTGCTGGAACCTCAGGTGGTGCATGCCGCCGACCTTGGTGAAGACATGACGTTCTTTGTGGTGTACGGAAAGGCGCCCCATGACATTGACTATACGGCGATCAAAGTGCCAAAAGTAGAGAGTCCGGTGATGGATTTTTATGAAATCAACCAGTTTATCCGGGATCGCATCGGCCGCAAAATCGTCGTACTCGGCGCGTGCACGGGTTCGGACGCGCATACGGTAGGCATCGATGCTATTATGAATATGAAGGGATATGCGGGAGAGTATGGTTTAGAGCGCTATCCTGAGATTGAAGCCTATAATCTGGGCAGTCAGGTGTTAAATGAAGAACTCGTCAAAAAGGCGCTTGAACTGAAAGCGGATGCGATTCTGGTCTCGCAGGTGGTCACGCAAAAGGATGTCCACATTCCCAACCTGGGGGAACTGGTGGAACTTCTGGAGGCCCAGGGCATTCGCAACAAGATTGTGCTGGTGTGCGGCGGACCGCGCCTTGGTCATGAACTGGCCCTTGAACTTGGTTACGACGCCGGGTTTGGATCGGGAACTTTGGCTCCGGAGGTCGCTTCGTTTATCGTCAACGAGATGGTAAAGCGTACAGTGGGCTGAGAACGGGAGGGAATCGGTTGTGAATGTGCTGGACATTATCGCTTTCGGTATTTTGCTGGCGGCGGCCCTATATGGATTTTTCACCGGCGTGTATCAGCGGTATCAGTTTCTCCGTCTCGGTCAGGAGGAGAATCGATCGGACAACAGAGGGGAACGGATACGTTCCTTTGTCACGTATGTTCTCGGTCAGGGGAAGGTGCTCGCCGAACCGTCCGGGATAGGCCACTTCTTTATTTTTTGGGGGTTTATCGTCCTTGGTTTCGGGGAACTGGATTTTTTTTCGTACGGACTGTTCGGCGTTCACCTCCCGGGTTTTACGGCGCCATGGTTCACATTTGTTCAGGAATTGTTCGCCGCCTTTGTGATGGTGGCGGTCATTGTCGCGGCGTTGCGTCGCTACGTATGGCGTCCGATGAGGCTTGAGCCGACATTTGAAGCGGGCTTTATTCTGTTGCTCATTTTTGTAATCGTAGTCACTCTGTATATTGTCAACGGGTTCGACGCGTTGCAGCAAGGTGCGCCTCTTGGTCCGGGCGCTCCCGTGTCAGGCCTTGTCGCCAATGCGTTTGCGGGAGTGAGTGCGGCTACGGCCGGCGTCATAAGTCAGATTGCTTTTTGGGCGCATGTACTGGCCATACTGGGATTCCTCGTATTTATCCCGCGCTCCAAGCATTTGCATATGATCGGGGCGATGTTCAACACCTACTACCGCAATCTGGGGCCGGTCGGAAAAATACGCAAACTCGACTTGACCGATGAGTCGGTGGAGCAGTTCGGCGCAGCGCAGGTCACCCAGTTTACCTGGAAGCAGCTTCTTGACGGCTATGCGTGTACAGAGTGTGGACGATGCCATGTCAGTTGTCCGGCGACGCTAACCGGGAAAGACCTGTCGCCCAAATATCTGATTTTGAAAATGAAAGATCATCTGATTGAAACGGCGCCAAGTCTGCTCGCCCAGCAAAAGATGGCGGCGGGCGCGGAAAATCAGTCAGTCGCGACGGGTTCTAATGAGACTGCCATGATCGGCGATGTCTACACGGAAGATGAGATCTGGGCGTGCACGACATGTCGCGCGTGTGAAGAAGCCTGCCCGGTCTTCAACGAGCATGTCAGCCTGATCATCGATATGAGGCGCAACCTCGTGTTGACAGAGGGAAAGGCGCCGGGAGAGGTCAACCGTACATTTACCAACCTCGAACGACAGTCGAACGAGTGGGGTCGTCCCCGTTCGACGCGCGGCGAATGGGCGCAGGGCCTCGACGTTAAGACCATGGCTGAAACTGAGGGACAGGTCGAATATCTCTATTACGTGGGCACGGCGGTCTCCTTTGACCCGCGAAATCAAAAGATTGCCCGCGCGTTTGCGCAGTTGCTGATAAAGGCGGGCGTCAGCTTCGCCATTCTTGGCAATGAAGAAGAGAGTGACGGCGATTCAGCGCGTCGGCTTGGCAATGAATTTCTGAGCCAGGAACTGATGGAGAAAAACATCGAAATCTTCCAGTCGTACGGAGTCAAAAAGATTGTAACGACCGACCCGCACGCGTACAACGCATTTCTCAAAGAATATCCGGATTTCGGATTCACCGCCGAAATCGTTCATCATACGGAACTGCTGGCGAGACTGATCGACGAGGGGCGTCTGAATCCAGTCAATGCCGTCAGTCGCAAGGTTACCTACCATGACTCCTGTTACTTGGGGCGCTATAATGGGATCTATGATGCGCCGCGCTATATCCTGGGCAAGATACCAGGGCTCGAACTGGTGGAGATGGAACGTAGCCGCAACAAGAGTATGTGCTGTGGAGCGGGCGGCGGCTCTATGTTCAAAGAGGAAACCGGTGATCGCCGCATCAACGTGTTGCGCACAGAGCAGGCCCTGGAGACGGGCGCGTCAACAATCGCGACCGCCTGTCCCTACTGCATGACCATGATGATTGATGGCGCGAAGACCACAGGTGCGGAAGACCGGGTGGACACGCTGGATGTGGTGGAACTGTTGCTGGAGGCCGTCTAGCCCGTGCGTGCGATGGTTCCTGCTATGCCTGGACGGATCGTGCGTTGTACTGCCGCTCAAACAGGTGCGGCCGAAAGGCCGCAAAACTCGCTGCAGTACAACGCACGATCCGTCCAGGCGAGGCACTTTCCTTCCTGAAAAACGCCGTAGGCGCTTTTTCATTCCGTCGATGGCGTTAAGCAAGTCAGAAGTGGCGCATGATCCGATGTGTGGCGAGGTGGCGGAGGATGGATCTGCCCATCAGCAAAGTCCGCAGGGCGTATTCGTATCGCGCGGGCGCGTATGGACAAACCACGGTTGAGGTGGCTACGGAATACGCCCTGACCGTGTTTGTGGACGGTCAGGAATTTGCAACGGTGGTCTGTACGCCTGCAGATCTTGAGGAACTGACCGTGGGGTTCCTGGCGTCGGAAGGGATCATCAAGGCGCGTGGAGATATTCGAAGTCTGCATATTGCCGGAGATGACGGCGCCGCTTATGTAAGGCTCTGTTCGCCGGTGTTGCTCGATCCGGCGCATTTCGCCAAGCGGTACATTGCTTCCTGCTGTGGGAAGGGCCGCCAGTCTTTTTATTTCTACAATGACGCGCAGACGGCGCCTATCATGGACACGGGCCCGGCTTTGCAACCGGAATCCATTCTACGGTTGGCGGACGCACTGCAGCGAGAGTCGCAGTTATTTCAGATTACTGGCGGAACGCACAACGCGGCTCTGTGTGATCCTATTGGCTCCATCATCGCCATCCGCACGGATATCGGTCGGCATAACGCCTTGGACAAACTCTATGGATATCTGCTCACGGAGAGGCGTTCCGCCGCCGGACTTGTGCTGGCGTTTAGTGGCCGAGTGTCATCGGAAGTGCTTCTCAAGGCGGCCAGGATGGGGTTGGGAACGGTGTTGTCGAAGTCTGCGCCCACCGAACTGGCGCTGCAGATGGCCCAGGACCTCGGCGTGACCGTCGTCGGATTTGTCAGAGAGGGCGACTTTACTGTGTATACTCATCCTGAGCGGGTTCGTTTGCCCTTTCCGTGACGCCAGGCCAGGCCGCGCGAGATGTCATACGCCTTGGCATACTGGCCTACGACTCACAGTGCCCGGACGCCGGATAAATCCCTGTTCGTGATACAGCAAATATGATAGGCTGGGTCTGACTAGACTGAACGCTCAGTCACCAGAGCGCGTACCGGAGGCGGTAGTATGAGAAGTGTTATTGTTGGCGCGGCGAGGACCCCTTTTGGAAAGTTGGGGGGAGCGCTTTCATCGCTGCCCGCCGTTGCCTTGGGCGGTGCGGCGATTCGAGAGGCTTTGCTGCGTGCTGACGTCGCGCCTGACGCGGTGGACGAAGTCATTATGGGCATGGTGCTCCAGGGCGGCGCCGGGCAGATCCCTTCGCGTCAGGCCGCGCGACTTGGCGGATTACCGTGGACAACGCCTACGGAAACGATCAACAAAGTGTGCGCGTCGGGACTGCGCGCCGTGACGATGGCGGATGGGCTGATTCGCGCCGGCGACATCGAAGTGGCCGTCGCCGGGGGCATGGAGAGCATGTCAAACGCCCCATACGTTTTGCCTGGCGCCCGGTTCGGATTGCGCATGGGCGACGCGGCGCTGGTGGACCTGATGTACCACGACGGACTGCGCTGCTCATTTCATGGTGTGCATATGGCCGTTCACGGCTCTGCGGTGGCCAGAGAGTACGGGATTTTGCGTAGTGCGCAAGATGAGTGGGCGCTGCGCTCGCAGGAACGGGCCCTCGCCGCGATGGACGCGGGCAGATTGCGAGAGGAGATCGTTCCCGTCACCGTGCAGACCAGGAAAGGCGAAGCGGTGGTCGATGCCGATGAAGCGCCGCGTCGCGACTCGAGTCTTGTCCAACTGGCGAAACTGCCGCCCGTCTTTGACGCAGAGGGCACCATCACCGCGGGCAACGCGCCGGGGGTCAATGATGGAGCAGGGGCGCTTGTCGTGATGAGCGAGGAGCGGGCGCGACGCGAGCAGAAGGAGGTTTTGGCCACCATCATCGGTCACGCGGAAGTGGCGCAGGATGCGCCGTATATTGCGACAGCCCCCGGACTGGCCGTGCAGAAATTGCTGAAGAAGCAGGGGCTTTCGGTGCATGACATTCGTCTGTTTGAAGTCAATGAAGCATTTGCGGCGGTCACGCTGACAAGCCAGACCATTGTCGGGTGGAACCCGGAACTTGTCAATGTCAATGGCGGCGCCATCGCTTTTGGACACCCGATTGGCGCCAGCGGCGCGCGTATCATCATGACGTTGATCTATGAACTTCGGCGGCGCGGCGGCGGTCTTGGCATTGCCGCCATCTGCAGTGGGGCGGCCCAGGGGGACGCGGTGCTCCTGGAGGTAAAAGGAGGTGCGCAGTAAGGATTATGGCAACGATTAAGCGTGTGATGGTGATCGGCGCTGGCCAGATGGGGAGCGGCATTGCGCAGGTGTCGGCTCAGGCGGGGTGCAGCGTGATTTTGCAGGACGTGCAGCAGTCATATGCGGAACGGGGCGTTGCAACGATTCAGGGCAGCCTGCAACGATTCGTGAAAAAGGCGCAGATGACAGAAGAAGATGCGGCGCTCGCGCTAAAACGCATTGAGACGACGACTGACCTGACCAGGGCCGTGGACGTGGACATTGTGATCGAAGCGGCGACAGAACAGATGGAACTCAAGAAGGACATATTTCGCAAACTGGATCATGTGGTTCCGGCGCATGCGATCCTCGCGTCCAATACGTCATCGCTGCCGATCACGGAGATTGCCGCAGTCACAGGCAGGCCCCGGCAAGTGATCGGCATGCATTTTATGAATCCTGTTCCCCTGATGAGACTGGTGGAAGTGATTCGCGGCCTGCAGACGTCGGACGAGGTGTATGCCGCCGTCAGCCAGTTCGCGGCTGACTTGGGCAAGACCCCTGTGGCCGTACAGGATTTTCCCGGCTTTATCTCCAATCGCATCCTGATGCCAATGATCAATGAGGCCATTTATTGCGTTTTTGAAGGCGTGGCCGAACCTCAGGCCATCGACGAGATTATGAAACTCGGCATGAATCACCCGATGGGACCGCTGCAACTGGCTGATTTCATTGGACTCGACACATGTCTCTATATCATGGAAGTCCTTTATGAGGGCTTCGCAGATTCCAAATACCGCCCCTGTCCACTGCTAAGAAAATATGTGGCGGCAGGATGGCTTGGCAAGAAATCCGGGCGCGGATTTTACGTCTACAGCTAGAGAACGCGGCGCGACGAAGGAGGACTTACCGTGGATCTTAGACTGAGCGCTGAACAAGAGGCGATGCGCAAACTGGTCCGCGACTTCGCGCAGCGGGTGATTGTTCCACAGGCGCAAAGAATTGACGACAGGGATGAATTTCCGCGTGACATTGTCCGGCGAATGGGGGAACTCGGACTGCTGGGGCTCCCCATACCGGAGGAGTTCGGCGGCGTCGGCGCTGACTATGTTTCCTACATGCTGGCCATTGAGGAGATCTCATACGCCAGTGCGGCTATCGGAGTGATTCTTGCGGTTCATACCTCGGTAGGAACCATGCCGATTCTTCATTTCGGCACGCCAGAGCAACAGGAACGGTATGTTCCCAAACTGGCCGCAGGCGAACTGCTGGGCGCGTTCGCGCTCACTGAGCCAAACGCGGGATCGGACGCTCAGAGCATCCAGACCCGAGCGGTTCGATTGGGCGATCGCTATGTGCTTTCTGGCAACAAGGTGTTCATCACCAATGGCGGCGAGGCGGACATCTATACGGTGTTCGCGGTGACTGATCCGGGCCTTGGAGCGCACGGGATGTCAGCGTTCATTGTGCCTCGCGGCACTGCGGGTTTCATCATTGGGAAGAAAGAGCGCAAGATGGGGCTGAATGGATCAGCCACGGCTGAGCTTATTTTCGATGAGGCGGTGGTGCCCGCGGAAAATCGGCTTGGCGAGGAGGGCGACGGCTTTCGCATCGCGATGTCACAGCTGGACGGCGGCCGGATCGGCATCGCCGCGCAGGCGCTCGGCATTGCCCGCGCCGCGTTTGACGCCGCGAAAGGGTACACCCTGACCCGCAAGCAGTTTGGCCGACCCATTGCTGACTTTCAGGCTATTCAAGTCATGTTGGCCGATATGGCGACACAGATTGAGGCAGCCAAATGGCTGACTTACAGGGCGGCCACCTTGCGGGCGACGCATTTGCCCTGTACGATGGAAGCATCGATGGCCAAACTGTACGCGACAGACACCGCAATGCGCGTGACGACGGACGCGGTGCAATTGTTCGGGGGTTATGGATACACCAAGGATTTCCCTGTGGAACGGTATATGCGCGACGCGAAAGTGACGCAGATTTATGAGGGCACCAATCAGATTCAACGGATCGTCATTGCCAAGGCGTTGGCGCGTCTGGCGCTTGATTGAGGGGGAGACACGATGAATTTTACGCTCACGGATGAGCAGTTGGCATTGCGCAAAGTGGTGAGGGATTTTGCCGAACGCGAGGTGGCGCCATCGGCGGCGGTGCGCGACGAGGAGGAAATGTTTGACCGCGCCATCTTTGCAAAGATGGCCAGGATCGGCTTGACGGGCATCCCCTGGCCGGAAGAGTACGGTGGCGCTGGTCTGGACTTCATGAGTTACGTGATTGCCGTCGAAGAGTTGTCGCGCGTGTGCGCCTCAACGGGTGTTACGCTGTCTGCGCACGTCTCTCTCGCTTCTTGGCCCATCTACAAGTTTGGCACGGAAGCACAGAAGCAGACCTATCTGCGGGCGCTCGCGGAGGGGAAGAAGCTTGGCGCGTATGGTCTCACTGAACCGAGCGCCGGCACGGATGCGGCGAGTTTGCGGACAACCGCCGTGAAGCAGGGCGATCATTATGTTCTAAATGGCACCAAACTGTTTACAACCAATGGCGGCGAAGCGGATATATACGTCGTGTTTGCGACTACCGACGCCGCGGCCAAGTCCAAAGGCGTCACTGCATTTATCGTAGAAAAAGGAATGCCGGGCTTTACATTTGGCAAGAAAGAGAAGAAGATGGGGATTCGATCCTCCCCGACGGTAGAACTGATTTTTGACCAGTGCGCAGTTCCGGCGGAAAATGTACTGGGGCAGGAGGGCGCTGGCTTTAGAATCGCCATGATGACGCTGGACGGTGGGCGCAACGGCATTGCTGCGCAGGCGGTAGGGATCGCTGACGGGGCGTTGCATGCCGCGCTCACGTACGCCAAGGGGCGCACCCAGTTTAACAGGCCGATCACAGAGTTTCAGGCGATTCAGTTCAAGCTCGCCGATATGGCGACGGCCACAGAAGCGGCGCGCCTGCTCACGTATCAGGCAGCCTGGCTGGAGGATCATGGGATGCCGTACGGAAAGGCGTCGGCCATGGCTAAAGTGATGGCCTCGGACACAGCGATGCGAGTGGCGGAGGAAGCGGTGCAAATTCATGGGGGGTATGGGTTTACGCGCGACTATCCCGTAGAGCGTATGATGCGTGACGCCAAAATTACGCAAATCTACGAAGGCACCAATGAAGTTCAGCGCATGGTGATCGCCGGTCATGTATTAAAAGAGTAGCAACGGGTACGTTCGATCGGCAGGGTAGACCGCTGGCAAAAGGGGTTTGGATGCGCAGTGGACGAATTGGTCACTCAAATTGCGGCGGCGCGCCGCCGCGCAGTCGCGCGGGCGATCACCCAGATAGAAGAAGGGGGAGACTCTGCCCGCCAGTTGCTGGCTCGGTTGCGCGAACACATAGCGGCCATCGGTGCGCCTGTTCATGTGATTGGACTCACAGGCCCGCCGGGAGCCGGGAAGAGTTCGCTGAGTGACCAACTGATCTCCCGCTTGCGGGCGCTCGGCAAACGCGTGGCTGTATTGGCGGTGGACCCCAGCAGCCCCTTTACCGGCGGCGCGGTGTTGGGGGACCGCGTGCGGATGAATCGGCATGCGACCGATCCATCCGTGTTCATCAGGAGCATGGGAACGAGAGGGGATTCCGGTGGGCTCGCCAAACCAGTGCGTGACGCGGTCACAGTGCTGACAGATCGGA
>JAJZEE010000034.1 GCA_021805735.1 Bacillota bacterium | reverse complement strand
TTGGACCGCAGGGTCCTGGGAGAGCAGGACGTTGCCAGGCAGTTTATGCGGCGGTAGCTCAGCGGGAGAGCACCACCCTGACACGGTGGGGGTCACAGGTTCGATCCCTGTTCGCCGCACCATACACAGAAGAGAGTATGTGTTTGTTTGCGATCTTATTGTGAGACCGGGCGCGTGGCGAGTCAATGGCCATGCGTCCGGTCTCTCTTTGTGCGCCATGAGGCGCAGTATAAGGTTTGCCATACAGATAAGTCTCAGAGATGAATATAACAGGAAAAGACAGGGGTTTGACTTTTCTTCGCTGGTTCCGTGTGCTAGGGTATTGATAGGTGGTAGGCTGGAAGGAGTGTTCAGTGTGTTGTCGGTACTTTTGACCATCGTTCTAATCGTGATTCTTCTGCCTGTCCTGGCGTTTTTCACGGGGGCTTTCATTTTGTCCCGCAAACCGCAACATGCCATTATTCGGTCTCATCCGTATCTGGGTTGGGTTCGTTACTTCCTGGAGAAGATAGGTCCGGAATTTCGCCAGTACTGGTTTGACGATGATGCAGCGGGAAGGCCATTTTCACGCGCCGAATTTTTGGGGCTTGTGTTTGCCGCGAAGTACAGATCGGATCTGATCAGCTTTGGGTCCAAGCGCGACTATGACGCCTCGGGATTTTACATTGCCAACGATATGTTTCCCTTGTTGACTGAGGAGTTGCGCGTGAACAATATAGATGATGTGGACGGCAGGCACTATGTGATTGATCGTGAGAGTCTCTTTTCCCGTAAGGAAGAACTGAAACCCGATAGACCGAAGCGTTGGCTATACGGAGAAGAAGACGCCATCGTGGTAGGTCCGGAGAGACGACAGCCGTGGCATTTGTTCGGGATGTTTGGAGCGTCGGCAACATCCTATGGGGCAGTGGGCGAGCACTATATCCTGTCGACAGGGCAGGGAGCGCGAATGGCTGGGGGTTCGTGGATTAACACGGGAGAAGGCGGCGTGGCTCCCGAACATCTTCAATCCGGAGTGGACATCGTAGCGCAAATTGGCCCGGGGCTGTTTGGCTATCGGGATGAGCACGGGAACTTCTCGCTTGACGAGTTGAAGAAGAAGGCGGCGGAACCAAACATCAAGGCTTTTGAACTCAAGTTTGCGCAGGGAGCGAAGATTCGCGGGGGACACCTCGAGGGCGTCAAAGTCAATGCCAAGGTAGCCGCCATTCGTAAGGTTCCGATTGGGCAGACGGTCAACTCGCCGAATCGATTTCCATTTTTGCGCACGCCAAAGGATACTCTGGAGTTCATTCAGACGATGCAGCAGGCCGGCGGCAAACCGGTTGGAATCAAAATTGTCGTAGGGCAGCGGCAAAAGCTTGAGGAACTCTTTGAGGCTATGGTAGAACTCGATATTTTTCCTGATTTCATCACTGTGGACGGCGGGGAAGGCGGGTCAGGCGCCACGTTCAAATCGATGGCCGACAGCATGGGATTGCCGCTGTACCCGGCGCTTATTACTGTTGTGGACACTGCGTACGCCTACGGAGTGCGTGAACGCTTCCGGATATTTGCCTCCGGAAAGCTGATTTCTCCGGACAAAGTGGCGATTGCGCTTGCGATCGGCGCGGACGCAGTCAACTCTGCGCGGGGGTTCATGATGGCCAATGGATGCATCATGGCGATGCAGTGCCATACCGGCAAGTGTCCCACTGGCGTGACTACGACGGATCCGAAGTATCAGGCGGCATTGGTTCCCGAGGAGAAAATGTGGCGTGTGATGAACTATGTGCTGAGCATGCGCTCGAACCTGTTCGCACTAGCCGCCGCTTCTGGCATAGACAGCCCGCGCAGGTTTACGCGGGAACATATCATATATAAAAATGAATACGGACGCGCGGTCAAATTGAGCGATCTCTTCCCCCTGCCGGCGCCTGACCGCCAGACGGATACGGAGAAGCGTCTGATGGAGGCGCCGAGCGCCTGATGAAAACCGTCGCTCAGGTCAAATTGGGGGGGCAGGAGAACTCCCGATATGGAGGCTATCATGACTGACTCTTTGCTGTCCGCTTATTCCCAGAAGCCCGCTGTTCCGCGGTTGTCCGCAACCGTGATTGTCGTGAGGCAATCCGGACGCTCCGGTGCGGACCGGCGCCAGCTTCCTGAGCCGCGTATGTCTGGCGCCGCCTCTTTGCACTCTGGCGATCAGGGGAGTCTTTCGATGGAACACGGCATCGAGCAGGAGTACTCGGCGCTGGCCGGGTATGAGGTTCTGCTTGCCAAGCGGGCCCTAACACTGCGGGTCCTCCCCGGTTTTATGGTGTTTCCCGGCGGGGTTCTCGAGGAGTCAGACATGGACCGTGTGAGGAATTGGATGGAAGATACTTCAGGTGAACAAGAGCCGTTGCGAACCTTGCCTTCTGCTCCCGACGGTTTTGCTTTGAGTGGAGGTACGGTTTTGTCGCGGTCCGTCACGCGCAATGAACTCTATTATTCGCTGCTTGTGGGCGCATTGCGGGAACTGTTTGAGGAAACTGGTCTGAGGATACTGGACAGTCTGGACGTGTCCGCCCTGAGCCCTATTGCCAGCGGCGGAACGACGGTGCGCTATTTCGGCCGCCGTGTCACACCTGAGCGAGTTCGGTATCGCTTTGACACGCATTACTTCGTGGCAGAGGCGCCGGCAAGCGCGAAGCAGGATCTGCAACTCGCGGAATCGGAGTTTGAGATGGCTTTGTGGGCGACGCCGCAGGATATCCTGAGTGCGCAAGATACAGGTTCCTACCTGCTTGCTCCGCCTACTGTCGATGCCTTGTCGGCTCTGTGCGCGTACACTTCGATAGAGACGCTGCTCAGACACGGCGTGTTGCCAGCGCAGCGCGACGACGACAATCGAATCGATCAGTTCATTGCACAGACGACGAAACCGGTCAAGTGATCTGGACGCGCGACGTCTCAAGAGCAGCGATATTTGGGATGATCCGCGTGCAACCGGGATTCCAGTTCAATGCGATTCTCTTCGAGCAACTTGCCGAGATGTCCTTCCACGGTTTTGACGGCAACCCACCGCAGGTCTTTGGGCACAGTATCCGTATAGAGAAGGTCTACCAAGTCTTCGACGCTTCGGGAATGATCCCGAATGAGATCCAGGATTTGTTGTTCGCGCAACAGGCGTCGTGTTTTCATGGCCCGGATGAGTGGAACTGGTTCCGCGACCAGATCGCCATGGCCTGGATAAATTCGCGTGCAGCGCACGTCCATGAGGGTATCGAGCGAATCCAGATACGTGCGGAGGTGCCCGTCAGGCGGGCCAATCCAAACGGTGCCTCCCGGGATCACGGTATCGCCGGAAAACAGGCTGCCGGACGGTTCATGCAGCAAGGCGATGTGTCCGTGTGTGTGGCCCGGAGTGTGCAAAATGCGCAGAGACGTGTCGCCCAGTCGTATCGACGAATCAGGAATCAGATCAGGACATACCATTTCCCGCCAATGGATTTCCTTTGGCATTGCGGATTCGTAGAGTTTCTCCAGATCGATCCTGTCTGCGGGGTGGCAATGTATCGGGCAGGAGAACTGCTTGGCGATCTCAGGGGCTCCCAAACTATGATCCGGATGATAGTGCGTCAAACAGATGTCCGTAATCGTCACGCCAAGACTGTTTGCAACGTCAACGATGTCTCTTGCACTGTCAGCGTACCCGGCGTCGATGAGGATCGCCTGTTCGCCGACCCGTGCCAAATAGGCGTTTGCCGTGGATTCCAGCATTTCACCGGAAGTGGACACACGTATTCGCTGAATGCTAAGCGCCAAGGGAGCCATCGCCTCTCTACAACGAGATTGGGGGATATCACAGTGAAAATATACACCAAAACGGGCGACGAAGGCCAAACAAGTCTGATCCATGGACGTCGGGTCGCTAAAGATGATCATCGCGTGGAGACCTATGGAACGCTCGATGAGGCGAACTCCGTTCTGGGAATCGCAGCAGCGTCTTTACGAGGACATGGTGTCGTGATGGACGACATCGGCAAGATTATTTTGAGAGTGCAGCGCGACTTGTTTGACTTGGGCCGCGATCTGGCCACTCCTGCAGATACGCAGAGCGTGAGATTTGTGACACCGGGCCATGTGGAACAACTGGAACGGGTGATTGACAGACTGGATGCAGAAACTCCTCCTTTGCGGCAGTTCATTCTGCCGGGCGGTAACCTGGCGGCCAGTCATCTGCACCATGCCCGGACTGTCGTGCGCCGCGCTGAACGACTGTGTGTGGGGTTGCTCCGGGATCAGGATGTGAATGTGGAAATCAGGAGGTATCTGAACCGCCTGTCTGATCTGTTGTTTGTGTGTGCCCGCGTGGTGAATTTTCGTCTGAACGTTGTGGAACCCGCCGTGGATTTCTCGGCGCCTCCGGAGGATATCGCGTGATCGACTGGTCCGATATCGGAGGAATTCTCCTCGATCCTGACGGCACTCTCATACGCGCATACGCGGAATTTGTGTCGAAAGAGGAGCCTTGACCGACCTAGATATAGTGTATATAATCATCACTGTACTCGTTTTTACGCTACATATAGATAACGGGGTGAGAACATGCGTTGTCCGCTTTGTCAAGCAGAAGATTCCCGGGTGCTAGAATCGAGGGCTAGCGAGGACCAGTCTACTGTAAGGCGACGCCGGGAGTGTGTCTCCTGTCAGCGGAGATTTACCACGTACGAACGCGTCGAATTGACACCTCTGCTGGTCGTGAAAAAGGACCGCAGCCGGGAGGAATTTGATCGCGAGAAGGTAAGGCGGGGCATTGCGCGCGCGTGTGAAAAACGGCCTATCACGTCGGAACAGATTGAGAGACTCGTCGATGCCGTGGAGCGGGAGTTGCGCTCCGAGTTTGAGCGAGAAGTTGCCGCGTCCGAGGTGGGGGCGCGGGTCATGAATCTGCTGCGAGCGCTGGACGGCGTGGCGTATGTTCGCTTTGCCAGCGTATACCGTGAATTCCGGGATGTGCAGACATTCGCTCAGGAAATCTTGCAGTTGTTGCATCAACAGGGAGTGAACGGTTCGCAGGAAGACTAGACCGATGTATGGAAGGGTGCGAAACACATGGCAACAGAGCAGGCGATGTTACCGTTTTCAGAAGAAGATCTACTCAACGCCACAGGGGAGCGAATCGTGGCCGATCGATATCTGTTAAAGGATGCGAAGAAAGAGACGTTAGCCCCTGGCAGTTTGGTTGTGGCTGTGTTGGATCGTAAACGAGCCTATCACGAACTCGCCAGGGTTGTCGAAATCGATCCGGGCAATCGGATGGTTACTGTTGAATTGCGCGACGGCTTTCAGACCGAAGTCGCGTTTGATCACGTGGATGTTCTGAAGGAAATTGCTCCTCGTCATATGTGGCGCCGCATCGCTCGCGGAGTGGCAGAGGCGACGAAAAATCCAGAGGTCTATGAGGAACGTTTTTATAACTTGCAAAGCCAGTGGAGGTACGTGCCCGGCGGCCGTATCAACGCCTCGATGGGAACCGGCATACAGACGACAAGTTATAACTGCTTTGTGATACCCAACGTGGGTTGGACCGTACGCGATTACGCCCGTTCTTTCGGGCAGACGCTGGAGATTCAGGCGCGATCTGGCGGTGTCGGAATGAATCTGAGTCAGGTGCCGCCGCAGGGTTGGCTCACGCCTGTCGAGGAGCGATCGCGCAAATCGGACCTGTTGCTGGTGCTGGATGTGTGGCACGAAGACCTGCTCGAGTTTTTGGCGCAGGACTACCCCAACAGCACGAAGGTCGTTCGCGTCTCGCAGGCGTTTTTGCGGGCGGTGGAGGAAGGCGCCAACTGGACGTATGTGTTTCCGGACACGAGCGTTCACGACTACGAGGAAGAGTGGACAGGCGATCTGCAGGCGTGGATGGCGGCGGATCGCCCCATTCGCTATGGAGAAACTCTGCCCGCCCCTATGATCTATGAGAAAATCCTGGAGAGCGGCGCACTCATTTTGCAGGATATCGTGGGTGTCGTGATGAATCCGGGAGACAGCAGGGGAACGATCGCGGAGCGGCTGGCCGACATGTGGGAGGCTATGCTTCAGAAAAAGCGCGTCTCCATGCTGCTGTCGTCGCTGCGGCCGCGCTACAGTTATGTCCGGGGGGTCAACGGACGCAGTTCTGGCGCCTATTCGTGGGGCCTCCTGTACGACAAGGGCAACGCGGTTTTTGGACAGGGCTTCGGCCCGGTTGGCGTAGGCGAAATCATGAGCATTGGCTGTCAATTGACGTTGCAGGGCGGTTCGAGACGCGGCGCCCTGATGTTGATTCTCAATGACCGCCATGCCGATATTCGCAAGTTTATCAAGTGCAAGCAGGTTGAGGGCATGATTACGGGCGCCAACATTTCGATTGGCATTTCGGAAGAGTTCATGGCCGCCAAACGCGACGGCGCAACGTGGACACTGGGTTATCCGCCGCTAGAGAGGGCCGCTCTGTTTCAAGGTGATTTTTTTGCGTGGGAGGCCTCCGGGGGAGACATTGTCGTGGGCGACACGATTGCAGCGAAGGAATTGTGGAACGAGTTGATCGATTCGGCGTGGAAATCGGCCGAACCTGGCGTTGTATTTCTCGGTCGCTATAACGAGATGTCGAATTCGCGCTATTTCAATCCCATTATCGCTACGAATCCGTGTGGTGAACAGGGACTGCCGGCGTTTGGCATCTGCAATCTGGGCGCGGTTGTCCTCAGTCAGTTTGCGGCCGGGTTTGCCGATTCTGGAGTCACTGTCGAGTTTCGTGATCCGGGAAAAGAGGCGTACATTCGCGGTTGGTTGCGCAGATATTTTGACGAAGAGTTGACAGAGTTCTATCTGCATCACGTAAAATGGGAGGAATTGGAGTATATTACCCGGACAGGTCTGCGCTTTCAGGATGCGGTCATCGACGCAACGTATTATCCGTTTGAGGACAACAGACGCAACCAGCTCGGTGAACGCCGTGTAGGATTGGGAATCATGGGCCTTCATGACCTGCTCATCTTTTGCGGCATCCGCTACGGTTCACCGGAATCGGTCCAGTTCATCGATGTGCTCATTGGGTTAATGGCTGAGTGGTGTTACCTGGAATCCGTCGAATTGGCTAAAGAGAACGGACCATTTCCGATGTATGACCGGGAGCTGTTTCTGCAGTCAGGTTACATGAGAAGTCTCGCCCTGGAGAGACCTCATGTCGTGGAAGCGATCAGGGAACATGGCGTACGCAACGTGACCACCATGACGATCGCGCCGACAGGCACCACTGGCACGATGGTCGGATGTTCGACCGGGTGCGAACCGTATTATGCGTGGTCGTATTACCGCAACTCCCGTTTGGGCATGTTCGAGGAAAACGCGCAGATTATCGAGGACTATCGGGCGCTGCATGGCGCTGAATCGCTTCCGGATTACTTCGTGACTTCCATGGATCTGACGCCGGAAGAGCATGTGCGCGTTCAGGCTGCCTTGCAAAAATGGATCGACAGCAGCATCTCCAAGACGTGCAACGCGCCCAATTCGTACTCGGTGCAAGACACGAAGCAGTTGTATGACCTCGCGTATGAACTGGGGTGCAAGGGAGTAACCATTTACCGCGATGGTTCGCGCGCGGAGCAGGTGCTGTCGTTGACCGATCCACACGAAGCGGACAACGGGGCCGCAGGGGCGGAGGATTTTGCAGACGGCGCAACTCAGGTGGCTGCAGCACAGGCGCAGGGTGGACATGGAGGGGCGAACGCCCGTGGCTACCAGAAGCGCAAGCGGCCCGATGTTCTTTACGGCGCCACTTACAAAAAGGAGACGCCGCTAGGAACGGCATTTATCACCATCAACGACGATCACGAAGAGAAACTGGCGCGCGAGATTTTTGTGAACATCGGCAAAGCGGGATCGGACGTGTACGCGGCCAATGAAGCTCTCGGCAGGGCCATCACACTCTATCTGATGGACTCGCAGAACCCGGACAAGGAGGCGGTTCTCGTCAAGCACTTCAGCGGAATCGGCGGTCACAGTTCAGTTGGATTTGGCGAACGACGAATCACCAGCGTGCCTGATGCGATCGCGAAGTCACTGATCGAACACTCTGAAACTTTTCCACTGCGCCAATTCGATATGGATGAGATGACGGCAGCGGCGACGGTGCACGAGGAGGACATGGGGGGCGAACCTGTTACGCAAGAGGATGAATTGGACTCGATGAAGGCGAATGCGCGCAAAATGCTTCGCGATGCTGAAGTAGGACGTGATCTGTGCCCTGAATGTCATCAGCACAGTCTGGTCAGGCATGGCGGATGCTATGAGTGCGAAGCTTGCGGGTATAGCAAGTGCTAGGACCGCTGTGCTAGGCTGGCGAAAGGAGCCGGCACTCGTGCGGCGGCGCAGAGTTTGTGGATCTGGAACTATTTTATGGCCGTGTGAGAGAAGACGCGCAGAAAGATCACTGGACTGCGCGTCTTCGTCTGCTCGATGTTTTGCTGCGTAAAGAAATTCAGCCATCCCATGGACCAGGAAACTGAATGGCAAAACGCGGAAATAGGGTCCGCGAAAATCTGCCTTCAGACACGAACCGCTATGGATCCTTAAGCATGTTTCTACATAAAGTAAGCGATTTATATAATTCAAGCGAATTTCAAGCATTGTGTTTCTATGATATCAATTGAAATTCAGGATCTCGTCAAGGCGTCACGCGATTGGACCCGCACCATCGGCTTCTACCGATCACGAGCGAACCATGAAAATCCGAGTTGAGCAGGAGCCGATCATGCGACTGCACAGCACCAGCAACCGGGATGAAAACTCGCTTGGCCGGAATCGTATGCTGTGCCCGTCGCGAGTTCGGCGCAGCCGTGTTTGAGAAGCGGTGCAGCATATGAATCCGGTCGGCAGGGACATCGCTTTTCCGGGATGGGGTGGTCCTGCGGGGAGGTGAATGACGCCATACTTGCCGTGTGGACATGCATCTGTTGCTGTCGTGCGTGAAACATCGGAGGAACATGCAAAGAGGCTGAATCAGAAATAGGGGCATCCGGAACCTGCGTTCGAGTCGATGACCGCGCTGTCATGGGAAGGACTCCGGGAATCAGGATGTGTGGAAGTTTAGTCCGGCTTGACCGTCAGAGCGTCAGAAAGTCAGCATGACGAGGAAGGGGAGCAGACAGTGAGTGCAGTCATCACACCGCAAGCGACCGCGCCGAAGTTGAGGCGAGGAAGAAGAAAATGGGTGTATGGAACTATCGCTGTTGCGGTTGTATTGGGCGGAGGAGCCTTGGCGTATGTTCGCATTGTGAACAGGACTATTCCTATCCCTGCGGGCGATATATACCGAGTCCAGTTTGGCAGTGTGACAGAGTCAGTCAGCGCGAGCGGAACTGTGCAAGTTCCCGAGGAAGTTTCTCTGAATTTCAATGGAGCAAGCGGGGTCCTCAGCACGACGCCGGTGCGAATCGGACAACAGGTGCATAGGGGGCAGATTGTGGCAACGCTGAATGCCGCAGCGCAGCGGTTGCAAGTGGCGGCGGCAGAGGCCGCGCTGCAAACGGCGAAAGGAAATGTCGTTCAGGCGCGGTCCAAGCTGGCGCTAGCGCGGGAAGGGGCGACCCCTGCCGCGATCGCCGTGGCGCAGTCGACAGTCAGTAAAGCGCGGGTGGCGTTGAACGGGGCGAAGGTCCAGTATCAAGATCAACTAGCGCTGTACAATGATCGAACGAGTGCTGAACAACAGGTCGTAAGCGCGCAAAATGCGGTCACGGAACAGGCTGCTGCGGTGAAGGCGGCGCAGCTCAATGTGCAAAAAGCCCTGTTGCAGCAGCAAGAAACGCTTAACGGAGGCACTCCGCAGGATATCAGCGCCCTTCAGTTCGAGGTCACGACAGCACAGCAGGCGGCCAGCAATGAGAATCAGCAGCTATCGTTGGCGCAGTCCAATCTGTCGATATTGCAGCAATCGTTACAGAATGCGGAACAGACGTTGACAACGGATACGCAAAATAATGCCAGCGCTGCTCAGATCCAGGCCGATGAATCCGCCGTCAGGCAGGCTCAACAGAGTTACAATAGCGGTCAAAGCGCAGTGGTGCAGAATCAGACGGCTGTGACCAGTGATGAGGCTGCGCTTTTAAACGCTGAGAGAGCATTGGCCGACGCTCAACCAGCGACAAACACCAATGCTGCCCAGCTCGCCAGCAACGCGGTGGCGGGCGCACAGGCTCAGCTCGTCGAGGCGCAAACCCAATATGACGCCACAAAAGCCAATCTCAGTGTCAGTCTGGCCATCTATAACGATCGTACATCGCAAAAACAGGCGCTGAGCAGCGCCGCGATCAATGTCCAGCAGGATCAGGTGGCCTTGCAGGGAGCAATTGCATCCTTGCAGGAGGTTACACAGCCTCCTGATGCTGCGACTATCGAGGGTGCGCAGGCGGCAGTGCTAACAGCGGAGGCAGGACTGCAGTCTGCGGAGACCAGCCTGCAGTCAGCCCAATTGTCCGAGTCGAGTACGGTCTTGACGTCGCCCATCGACGGCGTCGTCACAGCAGTCAATGGAGTGCCCGGAGAAACTGTGAGCTCGGCTACGCCAACTGTTGTCATCGATCAAATCGGTAAATCGAATCTGACGCTCAACATGCAGGTTCCTGAATCCGAGATCGGGTTTATCAAGCCGGGTGACGCGCTTGTCGCCACCGTGTCGGCCTATCCCAATCAGAGCTTCGTCGGCAAGGTTTCGCAAGTGTATCCGATGCCGCAGGTGGTTTCCAATGTAACTGAGTATACCGTCATGTCCACCATCAATAATTCGTCGGGAGACTTGAAACCAGGGATGAGCGCGAATGTCTTAATCGACACGCAAACGGCGAGTCATGTACTGACCGTTCCAGCGATCTCGCTTGTCCAGTTCGGTTCGTTCGAGGGCGTATACGTGGTGGGTACACCCACCAAATCCGGCAAGTTCAAGGGCCACTTCCGCAAGGGTCGCGGTCAGGGCGCCTTCGGAGGCGGTGCTGGTGGTGGTACTGGCGCTGGCGGTGGCGCTGGCGGCTTCGGAGGCGGCGCCGGCGGAGCTCGCGGCACTGGTGGAACGGGAGGCGGCGCTGGCGGAGCGGGCGGCGGCGCCGGCGGTGGGTTTGGGTCGAAGACCCCGTTTGGCAATCAGGTTCACTTTCAACCCGTTCAAATCGGCCTCTTTGGAACCAACACAGTGCAGATTACCAGCGGCCTGAGTCCTGGTGAAGAGATTCTGCTGAGCCCGCCTTCCGTAGGCAGCGCGCAGGGAGGGTCCAGCAGCGGCGCGGGCGGTCAAGGCGGCGGCGGTGGTCGCTTCGGAGGCGGTCTGGGCGGTGGACTGGGCGGCAGGTTAGGCGGATAGGCAAACTTTGATTCGCAAAGACGGAGGGGCAGGCAGGATGAATGCACTCATTGAGATGCAGGACATTGTCCGCGAGTATGTCATTGGCGGCGACCGGATGCGCGCGCTAAATGGGGTGTCGATGGACATTTTCCATGGCGAGTTTGTCGCGATCATGGGACCGTCCGGGTCCGGAAAATCTACCACGATGAATTTGATTGGCTGCCTCGACAAGGCGACAAGCGGAACCTATCAGTTGGATGGCCACGATGTTTCCCGGCTCAGCGACGACGAACTGGCGGAATTTCGCAACGTGAAAATTGGATTCGTATTTCAGAATTTCAACCTCCTACCACGCGCGACGGCGCTGGAAAATGTAGAGTTGCCTTTGCTGTATGCCGGGATTTCCCGGAAGGAACGGCGACAACGCGCCGAACACGCATTGGAGCGCGTCGGATTGGGCAACCGCATGGCGAATCGCCCCAACGAGTTGTCGGGCGGACAGCAACAGCGCGTCTCAATTGCGCGGGCGGTTGTCAATGGACCGGCTCTGATTCTCGCGGACGAACCGACGGGCGCTCTGGACAGCCATACGACTGACGAGATTCTTCAACTGTTCGAAGAATTGAATGCGCAGGGCAATACGATTGTCATTGTCACTCACGAACCGGATGTGGGGCGCCGCGCCAAACGCGTGATTCGGTTTAAAGACGGCCAAATCGAAGCGGATGACGGACGGAGGTCAGCAGGTCGCCCGGTGATGTCTATGTCCGGTCCTGGAGACGAGGTGGCAAGAGGGGAGGAGCAGGACAGATGCCCATAGGGGACACAATCCGCGTTGCTTTGCGCAGCATCGCGGCCAACAAGTTGCGTTCGGTGCTCACGATGCTCGGCATTATCATCGGGGTGGCGTCCGTTATTGCCCTCTCAGCAGTTGGGCAGGCAGCGACGATCGGGGTGACTAAACAGATTGAAGCGCTCGGAACCAATTTGCTGACGATAAATTCGAGTTCCGCGCAAGTTGGAGGCGTGCGTTTCGGACCGGGCAGTCAACCGACTCTCCTGTACACGGATGTGCAACAAATTGCCGCCAATGATCCGGATGTGGCGGCGGTGTCTGCGCTTGTGCAGAGCAATGGGCAAGTGGTGTATGGGCCCAACAATAATTCGGCGACGGTACAAGGAACATCCGCCGATTACGCGCAGATCAAGAACCTGTCTCTTGCGCAGGGGCGCTACTTCAGCACCCCGGAAACGGTTCAAGGAGCCAATGTGGTGGTGCTCGGCAGCGCTATCGCCCAGACTCTGTTTGCTGGCACCAGTGCCAATCCCATCGGAGCGACCATCGAAGTGAAGCAGATGCCTTTTACCGTGATTGGCGTTCTGGCGGCGCAGAATTCGACGGGCTTCCAGAATCCCAATGATTACATTGAAATTCCCGCCACAACGGCCATGAATCTTTTCACAGGGAGTCCGTACGTCAATTCCATTCTGGTCTCGGCCCAGTCTCCCGCCGTGATGAATCAGGCTGAACAGGAGATCACATCCACACTCCGCTTTCTTCACCATCTGGGTCCCACTCAGGCGAGTGATTTTCAGATCTTCAACCAGGCGACAACGCTTACGGCGCTGAGTTCGATCACGCAACTATTGACTGAAGTGTTGTCTGGCGTTGCAGCGATCTCGCTGTTGGTCGGCGGCATTGGGATCATGAACATCATGCTTGTTTCCGTTACGGAACGAACCCGGGAGATCGGTATCCGCAAGGCGATCGGCGCGAAACGCGGCGTGATCATGGCACAGTTTCTGGTGGAGTCTCTGGCGCTTAGTTTAGCGGGGGCGTTCATTGGGCTGGTGATCGGCGCCGGCGGCTCGGCGTTGGCCGGATTTCTGACTCATGTGGGCAATTTGGTTTCAATCACCGCCGTGCTGCTCTCGGTCGGTTTCTCTTCGGTGGTGGGCATCGTCTTTGGCGTCTATCCCGCGCGCAAAGCGGCGAATTTGAACACAATTGACGCGTTACGTTACGAATAGACTTCCATGCTGCTGCGCAGCACCAACAACCGGGAAGAAAAACCCGCTCGTCAGGATTCATATGCTGTGCCCGTCGCGAGTTCGGCGTAGCCGTGTCTGAGCAGGGGCACAGCATATGAATCCGGCTGGCAGGAGCAATCGATTTTTCGGAATAGACTTTCATGCTGCTTCGCAGCACCAACAACCGGGAAAAATATACGCCTGCGGCGATATTTCGGAATAGGCGTTGAGAAACCAAACTCTATGGGGGAATGACTGTGAAACGCGTGTGGATCAGTATGGCTGCCACCATGATCGCGCTGGGAACCATGGTTCCCAGCGCATTAGCGGACACGTACGCCAGCACACTTTATTCCGATGTTACGGCAGGGAGTTACGGCGCGAAACAAATTGTGGCTCTGACGGAAGACGGGTATCTGCATGGGTTTGCCAACGGAACCTTTCGTCCGGGTGACATAGTAACCCGTAATCAGTTTCTGCTGTACTTCATGTCGGAAGTACAGCATGTCAACCATGTCACTCCCAAATCAAAGCAGTATAGCGCAGATGTATCGATCGGCAAACGTTTCCATAACAATGCCCCCGTCTCATTGGGGGATATCGCGTCTCTCTTTGTCGCGACCATGCAGAATGCGGGCCGAATCCAGTTGCCGCGAGGCGCTTCCCCTCTTCAATACGCCACCGATCTGGGGATTTTCCAGGGAGTAACACTCACCCACAAAAACCTTGTCAACCGCGCCAGTGTTGCGATTGTACTTTATAATATCCTGCAGTGGAGCCAGGGGAGTTTACTGCCAACCGGCTACAAGCCCGTTGTCACCAGTAGAAGTCACACTGTGGATCCAAACACCGTTGTTCAGTTACAGGTATTCCTAAGGAATGCCAGCGGCCACATCGTCAGTTTCAAAGATGCGCAAGGGCAGAGTGTCGGCATTCCCTCTTCCGCCACAGTCAGTTACAGCGTCAATAAGACAGTAGGGGCTTTCCTGTTGCCGTCAACGGGATCGCTGATGGTCACGAATCCTGGCGTCTATCAGGTGACGGCATGGGTCGATGGGGTTCCTTCTGCCCCCTATACCATCACTGTAGTCGATCAACCTGCCGGCGTCCAACTTTCCACCGCGCGATCCGTTGTCGTGGCGAACGGCAAACAGACTGATACCATTTTTGCCACGGTTGTGGATGTATTTGGGCAACCAGTGACCAGTTTCAATGGCACGGCCACTCTGATGCCGCTCCTGCACGGCACGTATGTGGACGCCGCCACTGGCGCTCCGATCGAATCCGTTACGTTTGTGCATGGCGTGGCTCGGTTCGAAGTGAAAGCGGGAACGACTGGCGGCGTGAGCGACACGATCTCGCTGTCCGACTTGGCGCCGATAAACGGACAACCTTATACGTCGAGTATCAACTATGGGTCGGCCACGATCGAGTATTCGTGGGCCACGGATCAACCCGAAGGCATCCAGCTTACGCCCGCCAGTTCCGTTGTCGTGGCGAACGGACAGCAGATTGACCCCATTCAGGCCACGGTTGTGGACGCATTTGGACAACGAGTGACCAATTTCAATGGAACCGCTGCACTGACACCCCTGGTGCATGGCACATATGTGGATCCCGTTTCCGGCGCCCCCATTACCTCTGTCACATTTGTACATGGTCTTGCGAGATTTGGAGTGAAAGCGGGCACAACCGGGAACGTGAGCGATACGATCTCGCTCTCCAACCTGACACCGAGCGGCGCGCAACCTTTGATGTCAAGCATCAGCTATGGATCGGCCACGATTGACTATTCCTGGCCTGTACAGCAACCTGCCGGAGTGCAGCTCTCGGCTGCCGCATCCGTACTGGTCGCAAATGGGCAGCAGACTGATTCAGTGACAGCCACCATAGTCAATGCGTTTGGGGAACCTGTGACCAATTTCGACGGCACCGCGACGCTGACACCGCTCTTGCATGGCGCGTATGTGGACTCAAGCACTGGCGCCTCCATCACATCGGTCACATTCACAAATGGAGTCGCCCAGTTTGAAGTGCAGGCGGGAACAGTCGGCAACGTGAGCGACACGATTTCACTCAATGATTTGACATCGGCGAATGCTCAATCCGTGACCTCCAGCATCAACTATGGTTCTACCACCATCGATTACGCGTGGCCCACTGCCAGCACCATTGACCTGATCCCGTCGCGGAAGCTTGTCAGCAACAACCAGCCTACGGAGGCGCCCATAAATGCGACAATTACAGACGCTTCTGGCGCAGCCGTGAGTTCAGGAACTCCTGTGTACGCCACATTTACCCTCAGTGGTCCAGGGTCGTTTCAACAAAATGGCTCCCCCCTGACAACGCTTGGCGAGTATTTGATTCCCGGTATTCCGACAGTGGTGCCCGTGTGGTCGATCCCGGGTCAGTCGGGTACGATTACCGTCGCGGCCTCCGCTCCCGGTTTGTCTCCAGTGCAGGCGACCCTCAAGTCTGTGGCGACGGGCACGCCTTCATCCCTGAACGTCGCTTCTTCCGCCGGTACGGTGAGCGCGCTGGGCAGCGCGCAGGCGCCCACTCTGGCCATGGCAACGCCCTTTACGCTGTATACAGTTGGGCTTACGGATGCCAATGGAAACCCCGTTATCCCCGGCAACAGCGATTTGTTAACCATCTCCGACAACACGGGCACAGTAGGAGGAACGCTGGAGTACTTCGCTGTTGACAATGGGGAACCTATGGGGTCGGCATTGACAGCGGCCGAACTGCAGCAGTCCATTTCGTCCAGCACGGGTGAGGCGCAGTTTGCTGTGGTGAGCACTCAGTCAGGGTCTTCGAGTCCTACCATCACTGTCACGGATTCTCTGGGCTTGTCGCAAAATGTGCAGTACAGCTTCAGTACAGGCACAGCGGCGTATGCCATGTTTCCTCTTGACAATCCGACGGATTTGTCGGGCGCAATCTCCAATGTGGAGGGCGGTCAGACTGCGACATACGTGGTTCAGTTGGAAGATGTCAATGGCAATCCGCTGACCACCGCCGGTCAACCTGTTGACTTTTACTTTAGCGGCAAGAATGTAGCCAAAGCGAGCATCAACGGTTCCAGCGCCTGGACTTCCGCCAACCCCTTTGTCGCCGAAACCAATCCGCAAGGGCAAGCTTTCGTTACGGTAACGGTGCCATACGGCGCCGCTGGCGAGGGGATGCTGGAAGCAGCGGTGGCTGGGGGGGCCAACGTTTCCGGGGAGTCGGTGCAAGTGGAACCGGCCAGTCTCTATACTACTCAATTGATCCTGGCAACTGCTCCGGGCAGCACTGCGGCTCTGCCTTGGCCATCAGTCAATATGACTGTGGGTCAGACACTGACGCAATTTGTCGGCGCGGCAAACAGTTCGATCAGCAGCCTTTATGCAACGCCCGAGAATTACCTTGGTTCATACGTGAAAACTAATGACAGACTGGAGATCACCACGTCCAACCCGAACGTGCTCTCGATCACCGGGAACACCAACTGGAGCGCAGCGAATGGCTCAGCCTTCGTGTTCACGGGCAGTTCGCAAAACGCATTGCCGACAATCACCGCACAGCAGCCAGGGATTGCGACACTGACGATTCTTGACGTCTCCAATCCTTCGGCGCCCCGAATCACGGAAACGGTTGATGTCACCTCTTGATCAAGCGCAGGCTGATCTGACTGGACAGTCAGATCAGCCTGTATTTCTCGGCAGACGACGGTTTCACTCTTTCCCAGGCGGCGTGCCAAACGTCCTCGGCTCTGGTACAATAATAGACGGTTCACTCAGGTTGGGCGAGCTTGCAGAAGTGCGCCGCCGCACGCGTTACAGTGTCGGCATGAGTGCCGGGAAAGGGTGATCGCTGTCATGTTCGAGTTTGCAAATGAAGCGTTGACAGATTTTTCTGGAGGGCCCGAGCGTGAGAAGATGAAAGACGCCTTGAACCACGTGAAGGGGCAACTCGGCAAGTATTACGACCTGGTCATCGGAGGTCAACATGTTTCTGCGGAAGGGAAAATCGTATCGCGCGACCCGTCGGAGTCGACACAGATTGTCGGTTACGTCGCGAAGGCGGATCGAGACCAGGCCGAACTGGCGATGCAGGCAGCATTGCATGCGTTTGACACGTGGAAACACACGGGCGCAGAAGTGCGGGCGCGCTATTTCTTCAAGGCGGCAGCCATCATGCGCAGGCGCAAACACGAGTTTTCCGCCTGGATGTGTTATGAAGCGGGCAAGACATGGGCGGAGGCGGATGCGGACGTCGCTGAAGCCATTGATTTTATGGAGTTCTATGCCAGGGAAATGGTGCGTCTGAGCGATCGACAACCGTTGGTTCGAATCACGGGAGAAGATAACGATCTACAGTACATACCGCTGGGCGTGGGCGTCATCATACCGCCCTGGAACTTTCCGCTGGCTATTTTGGTTGGCATGACATCGGCTGCGATTGTATCGGGCAACACTGTCATCGTGAAACCAGCGAGCGCGACCCCGGTCATTGCCGCCAAATTCTTCGAGCTGCTCGAAGAAGTCGGATTGCCTGCGGGCGTGGCGAACTTCTTGCCTGGCAGCGGCGGCGAGATTGGCGATTACCTCGTGGAGCACCCGAAAACACGCTTTATCAATTTCACGGGATCCCGTGATGTCGGGTTGCGAATCAGCAGACTGGCGGCTGACGTCCATCCCGGACAACTCTGGATCAAGCGCGTTGTAGCGGAAATGGGCGGCAAAGACGCGATTGTTGTGGACAATAACATAGATATCAATGAGGCTGCGATCGCCATTGTCAACAGCGCCTTTGGATTTGGCGGTCAAAAGTGCTCGGCCTGCTCACGCGCCATCATCCACGACGAGATTTATGACCAGGTGGCCGCGCGGGTAGCAGAATTGACGTCTGCGCTGCAGGTGGGTCGAGCGTATGAGGACGGCGTACACGTTGGGCCGGTCGTGGACCAGAGCGCCTACGACAAGATTCTTGACTATATCGCCATCGGCAGATCGGAAGGCACACTGCTTTGCGGTGGAGACAAGGCGCCCGGCAATGGGTATTTCATCATGCCCACCGTGTTTGGCGACGTAAAAACGGAGGCGCGCATATCACAGGAGGAGATTTTTGGCCCCGTGCTGGCTTTGACGCGAGCGCATAGTTTTGAAGAGGCGATTGCACTCGCCAATGCTACGGAATACGGACTGACAGGGGCTGTATACAGCAACAATCGGGACCATCTGGAGTACGCCCGCCGCGAATTCCACGTGGGAAACCTGTATTTTAACCGCAAGTGCACGGGAGCGTTGGTCGGTGTCCAGCCGTTTGGCGGGTTCAACATGTCCGGAACAGACTCCAAAGCTGGCGGTCGGGATTACCTGCTGCTGTTTACGCAAGCCAAGGTCATTTCGGAGAAACTGTAAATTCTGAAAAGTGCTTTCCGCGATCGCTGGTGTGGTGTATAATCATTCCCACGGACATATTTTTATGCGGACGAGGGAGAGATGACCGTGGAGAGAGAGACAGAAAAGTGCGCCCTGTGCGCGAAAGACACAGGAGTGCGCGTGGATACACCCATCTTTATGCGGATGCATTTCATCGAAGGATCAGGCCAGCTTTGTGAAGACTGTTATCGCGAGATGGTGAAAAATAGACCTTGGCACAACCTGGCCTAACTGAAGCGGCGCCATGGACCGCGAAGGGGAGGTCAGTGCTAATCGAATCGACAGGGGGGGGGGAGAGAGCCTGCATTCTCTGCCCCCTCTTAGTAATGACCTCGATGCGCCGGATGCTGTTCGCTCTGGTTGCGGCGCATGCTATCATAGAGAAGTCACAGGTTATACATTGCGCCGTAGAACAGGAGTCTGGATAGCTTGGAATACCTGTCATATAGTCGGTTGTCTCTGCTCGAAACGTGCGGGCTCCGGTTTTTCTATGAGTATGTGCTTCAACTGGAACCCGAGGATCCCGTGCCGACCCATCACGCGAGTTTCGGAAAAATACTGCATGGGTTGTACGAACAGCACGCCAATACCTTTGGCAACACTGGCTTTGAAGCCTTAAAGAGCCTCTATGATGACACCTTTAAGGCGATGCTGCCAGAGTTTCCTGATCGCGATACAGCGGTGACTTTTTACCGCAATGGAGTTCAGGCGATCGCCCGCTTCAGCCGTTATCGAGTCACCGACGTGGTGTCTTCGGAACGCGAATTTTTGCTGGATGTTGGAGCAGATACACCTCCCGTAAAAGGATTTATCGACCGCGTCATTTATACGAAGGAGCATGGTTACATGGTCGCCGACCTGAAAACCGGCAAGGTGTTCGTAGGGCGCAATCCGAAAAAGATGCGGCAGTTGGTCATTTATTCGCTCGCTTGCGAGCAGATCTACAGTGAACCAGCCCATAGCGGCTATTTCGATTTCATCGTGTACGGCGCGCGCGACTGGGTGGATATCTCCACGGATGATCGCGAGCAAACGAAGGCGTGGGTGCGAGAAAAATGGGAGCAGATCCGACGGGAACAATTTCCGCCCAGATATAGCGCGGGTTTTTGTTCCCAGTATTGCCCGTTTCGATCGCGGTGTCCGGAATACGGCCAGCGCGCGGCGCGACATATCGGTTAAAGAAACTGGAGGAATGCTGCATGGCAGACGCACTATGCGCGGTACTGGGGTGTGAGCACCCAATCATTCAGGGCGGACTGGCGTATGTGGGCAATGGACTTCTGGCCGGGGCTGTCTCCGCTGCGGGAGCATTTGGTCAGATTGGCAGCGCCGGGAGGTCGCCAGAAAGCCTTTCCGATGAAATTGAGATTGCCAAAGAGCGGGCGAATGGCAAATCTTTTGGCGTCAATCTGCCGATTAGTGAGCATCGTGACATTGAGGACTATGCGGCAGTCATCGAGCGCAAAGCGGTGGACCTGCGGGCGGTGAGTCTGTCTGCGGGCAATCCGCGACCGTACATCGCGAGATTCCAGGCCTGCGGTCTCAAAGTCATTGTGGTTGCGTCGACGGCAGAACAGGCGATCAAGGCGGCGACGGCGGGCGCCGACGTGATCGTGGCTGAAGGATATGAGGCAGGGGGGCATAACGGGCCTGCAGAGATCACGACAATGGTCCTTGTTCCGCAGGTGGCGCGAGCGGTCTCCGTACCGGTGGCGGCAGCCGGCGGCATCGCAAACGGCGCGGGCATCGCCGCGGCTTTCATGCTCGGCGCGCAAGGGGTGCAGATGGGTACACGGTTTGTCGCGACGACGGAATGCGTCGCGCACGCCCGCTACAAGGAGATGCTCATGCGCGCGGGAGCGGCGGACACCTGCGTGATGGAGCGCAGTCTTGGCCGCGTCACACGCGTGCTGAAAACACCGTTCGTCCAGCATATTATGGAGTTGGAGGAGACGAAACCTGGTTTTGCCGAACTGGCTCCTTACATCCGCGGCGAGCGCAATCGCTTGGCCGCCGTTGACGGCGAGATCGGGGAGGGCTGGCTGAATTGCGGTCAGGGAGTGGGCCTGATCCATGAGATTATGCCCGCGTCCGAACTGATCTCGCGTCTGATGACAGAGGCGCGTACGGCTGTTCGCGAGGGAATGGGCGCGCTTGGCCCGTGATGAATTTGCGGCGACGGCTGCTTCACGACACCGTTGTGGGAGGACAACGACGGACAATCGATCAGGTCAGGAAGAGATGCGACCGCGCACCCGGATTAGTGCGGTCTGTGTATAAATGGGGTCGCATACGCCGCTGCCAGACCGAGCGCCCCCCAAGCGAGTACAGACCCTCCAGCGAGCGCCATTTTGTTCAGGTCAGGCAGGTGCAGCACTGTTTGCACAATGGCTGTCGACAACGCTCCGGAAACAAATGCATGACCCAGGACGAACACGCTCAGAACTGTTAAGCCGCCGTACCCCGTCGCGCATGCGCCCAGACCCGTGACAAGCAGCAGTCGTCTGCGGCTCGGAGGTCTTTGCGGAGGTGCGGCGTGCAATTTCTCCAACAGATGGATCGGTGCTGTGACTGGTTCTCTCAATGCATGGTCAACAGTGTCCGGAAGTCCGTCATGTTCGCTCTGTTGATGGCGTCCTCTGCGTTTCACCAGACTCACCCCCTCCATTCAGTGCCAGCTTGAGATGCCGGCGTCCCCTGTGTAGATAGTTTTTCACCCGTCCGACGGATACTCCCATCACTTGGGCGATCTCCTGATAGGACTGGCCCTGCGCATGATATAAAAGCAGGGCTGTTTGTTCTCGCGGGGGAAGTTCAGCCACACATCGCCACAGGTATTCGCGATCGAGGTGAACAGTGGCTTCGCCTTCTGCGCTTGGCGCGTAATCGGCGGTCATCTGGTCACTGACTGCCCGCGTCGCCGTCCGTCGCTTGACGGCTTTCAGGCAGGCCCTTGTGGCGATCTTCAGGAGCCAGGTTTTTGGACTGGCGTCGCCGCGAAACAAGTGCATTTTGCGGTATGCGGTCAGGAAGGTCTCCTGCGTGAGATCCTCAGCATCTTCCTGATTGCGAGTCATTCGAAAACACCACGCGTACACATCCTGGTAATACTGCAGCAGCCACGATTCATACAGTGCTCGCCAATGTTCGCTTTGCATGAGCGGCTCCCATCCCCGGAACGTGCCTTCCCGCTGTATGCGCCCTGCGCTGATTCCGCGTTTTCCATCACTTTGATTATGCGAAAAGAAAAGGTTTCCTGCAAGTGAAACAAATCCGTTTCTCCAGGCCTCTATTTGATTGAGAAGGGGGGAATTGCGATGATCGAGTTGACTCGCCGGAGCAAGGTTATATTGGTGTCAGTGCTCTCCGCCGTATTGCTCGCTTCGATCGTCTTTGCGGGAGTCTTGATTGACCGGACCGTCCAAAACGCCGCTTCCGCAGTCACGCAGTTTCAGTCTGCTGGAGGCAACTGGTTGTCTGGAAGCAACTGGTTTCAGGGCTCTGTGCTTGCAAGGCAAACCCACACGGTGGCGCTGTCGCTGCCCAAAGGGGCGGCGTTTGCTTTTGCCGCGCCCATAGGAACGATTAATGTTGTGCCTGCGGCAGGCAATCGCGTGCTTGTCACAGTGCTGGTGACAGCGGCGGGGCAGACGCTTGCGCAGGCCAGACAACGCGCCTCACAGATGGGTCTGACGCAGCAGTCTGCAGGTTCATCGTACTCAGTGGCTGTCAACACGCCGAACGGTCTGGCCTTGCGCGGGCTTCAAGCCACTGTGGAAATACCGCGGGGAATGGCCGTTACTCTGACCGATCATTTGGGCAATGTCAATGTGACAGGGCAGTTCGCCAGTCTAACGATGCATGCCAATATGGGCAACTGCGTAGCGAATGTCAAGGTTTCGGGCACGACGAGCATCATCGACAATCTCGGCAATATCGCCTTCAGTGGAACGCTGGGTCAGATGACGACGATCAGCGATCACATGGGCAATATCGGCGTCTATCTCAGTCCCGGGCACGCGCTGGGAACAACCATTACCACCAATCTTGGCAATGTGAACATGGTCGGCGCCATTGGAAAATCCTTCAGCCGCCAGGGGAATACATGGACGGGCAATATTGGAACAGGCGCGCCGATGGGAACTTTGAACGTCTCAGACAATCTGGGAAACGTAACTCTAAGTGAGGTGAACGCATCATGAATGTGACTCCCGGGCTCGGCCCCATCATGGGAGTGGGGATGGTCGCCATCCTGTTTCCAGTGTTTGTGCTCGCGGTGTTCTTTGGGTTTATCATTTTGTTGCGCTACATTCGCTTCAAAGAAAACACCATGATGATACAGCGTGGAATCGCGCCTGACGCGTTCCAGATTCCGGCCGGTCTGGATAGAAAACGTTTGTTGACGCCAGCGTACAGATTGCGAAATGGAATCATCACGTGCTGTGTGGGGATCGCGCTCTTTTTCGGGTTACTGACGATGGGTGTCGGACCATGGCTCCTGGGGGGGCTCATTCCGTTTGCCTACGGGGTGGGGGAACTCCTCACGATAGTCTTGCTCAGTCCTACGAAGGACCGAAAACCATTTGATCCGAACGAGTAGGGCTACACTATTCAGATGGGGGAGCGTCTGCGCGGTCTGATGGAGTTTCTGGTTTCAGACCGCGCGCATGTGTTGGCAGAGAGTTCCATTTTCTTTGCGAACCCCATAGGCAGGACGGCGCATCGAATGCTATACTTGTTGTTATCCACAATGAACCGTGGCTTTACACACCGACGCTTTTCTGAACAGACTATAAGACTCTTTTGGGGGCGCTCGATGATTCTCTGCGGAACGTGCGCGTGGTCCGATCATGCGCGCTTTTATCCCCGTCGTCTCCAACCTGGGGATCGATTGCGGTTCTACGCGAAGCATTTTTCGGTTGTGGAAGTGGACACGACATATTACGCGCTGCCTAAACAGGACACGGTGCGTGCCTGGGCGAATGCCGTTGCAGATAACTTTGCGTTTGACGTCAAGGCCCATCGGTCGATGACTCTGCAAGACCGTTCTGTTCCGAATCTGAAGGATAAACTGGACGTATTTGCGGCTTTCCGCGAAACCACTGCTCCGTTTCGGGAGCGGAACCAGTTGCGCGCTCTGCTGTTTCAGTTTCCGCCCTGGATTGCCAAAGAAGCGCGGATCAAGGACTATATCGAGCAGTGTCGGGAGCATTTTGCGTCAGATCTTGTGGCGGTTGAGTTTCGGCATGGCAGTTGGTTTGAAGGGCATGAGATGGGTGCAACGCTAAAGTGGCTGCGAGAACTTGACGCTGTCCATGTGATCGTCGATGAACCGCAGGTGGGTGTGGGTTGCGTTCCGCTGATCGCCGAGGCGACGAATCGTAGTCTGGCGTTGGTTCGCTTTCACGGTCGCAATGGGGACACGTGGGCAAAGCCTAACCTTTCGTCGAGCGGGGAGCGCTTCCGGTATCTGTACTCACAGGAGGAACTGCGGGGCTTTGTGCCTGTGTTGCAGGGATTGGACAGTCAAGTTCTGGAGGTGCACGCCCTGATGAACAACAACTTCGACAACTACGCGATCCGCGGCGCGATGGCCTTGCAGCGGCTCCTGGGTTTTGACGCAACGGGAAATGACGATGCGGACCGGGATGTCGAACAGGCTGAGTGGCTGCTCGACTAAGCGTCTGCCGTGCCTAAATGAGCGTGGCAAACGCAAAAGGTCTGCAAGCAGGTCGAGGAGCCGCGCTGAGCGATGTCAGCGCAACGGGCGGTGGTGTGACTCAGTGTTCGTGGTTGTTGAACAGGCAGGTCTGTCCCAACTTGTCGACGATGGGCGTTGCGGTTATGGGCAGTACGGGCTTGCCGGAGGGCAGCCGGTGGACATGGAAGCGGCAAGGAGCGCGATGGCTCTGCTCAGTTCTCGCGCCGCAAAACGGCCTTGGTGGATAGAGATTGGGCCAACGGCATGTCGTCTTCGTGTTACTGCTCCGCTGATGGTGGCTCTCGGAGGCGCCACCCGTTCCATTGAGTATGGCGGTCAGCGCGCAAATGAGCATGGCGACGAACGTGCGGAGAGCCTCGGCAGGCATTCTCAGATCGCGCTGCGGTTAGAAGAAGGTCAATGGCTGCGAGCAGGCGCGGCGGAGGACGGATTCTATTCCTATGTCTGTTTTGGCGCTGAACTTGAGTTGCAGGACATCCTTGGGAGCTTGGGGGCCAGTCTGGTTGGAGATTTTCCGGGCATCCAGGGCAGGCGACTGGCAAATGGTGATCGCATCTCGGTTGAGCCGACCGTTGTTCCAATACGAACGCGAGTGCGAACATCCGTATCCGTTGCAAGCGTTCAGCAGGCGTACCGCGACGGATCTCCCGCGTCCGACTCTTTGCTGCGTTTTGTACCGGGACCTGATTATGACGCCCTGTTGTCTGCAGAACCATGGGCTATCGATCCAGGGGCGTGGATGACTTCGGCGGCTGTGGATCGCCGCGCCATCCGTCTGCAAGCGACGGTCAGCGCGGCCGCGCCGAATTTGCCAGTGATCGATTCTGCGGCGCGCTCCGTACCCACGGTCCAGGGCCTGATTCAGTGGCCAAACAGAGGCTGGCCGTTTATACTGGGGCCTGATCGACAAACGATAGGAGGATATCCGCGTTTTGGCTACATCATCACCGCGGATCTTCCGATCTTGGGGAGACTGCGACCTGGCAAGAGTGTGACACTTGCTCCGGTTTCACGACAGGAAGCGCGTGATGTATACAAAAACTCGCAACAACAGTTAAGAAAATGGCTACACTGGGTTCAAACAGCCAATGAGAGATGACCGCGTGGCGGCTTGTAAGTTAATGTGATCGGAAGGTGCCCTACATGGATCGGGGGTTGAAAAATTGGATGCTGGCGTCTGTAGCCATCCTCCTGGCCGAGATTGGTCGGGTCATGGGCGCGCAGTTTCGTCTGCATGAACTGGAGCACGCGATCTACGCACTCGCCGCGGTCGTCGCTGTCATCATGGTCATACGTTTTTTGGCGCAAAAATGGAAGAAATGATTGATATATTGTGTTACACTATGAGTGATTGACTGATCGGTCAGAGGAGGCCTTTATCTGTGTCAGATGTGATTCGTGTTGACAAATCAGAGGGGATCGCGGTAGTCACAATCACCAATCCACCAATGAACGTCCTCAATCGGGCTGTGGTGGAGGCGCTCTTCGAGACATTTATACGATTGGAGCATGATGACGAGGTAGTCGCCATCGTCGCCTGTGGGGCTGGGGAACGAGCTTTCATGGCTGGCGCGGACATCAAGGAATTCCCGGACGCGCTTGGACAGCCCGGACGGGCTCGCCAGTTGGCTCTGCGATTGCATGAAGTCATGAATCTCATAGATCGCTGTCCGAAACCCACGATCGCTGCTCTGCATGGATTTGTTCTGGGTGGGGGGCTGGAGTTGGCGTTGGCGTTCGACATGCGAATTTGCGATGAGACTACCCAACTCGGATTGCCTGAAATCAAACTCGGCATCTTTCCAGGAGCTGGGGGCACTCAGCGGTTGCCGCGGCTGATCGGCGAGGCGAAAGCGAAAGAACTCATGTTTACGGGAGCATCAGTGTCTGCGGAGGACGCCTTCGCGATTGGACTTGTCAACCGCGTCGTGGCAAGAGGTGAAGCGCTTCGTGAAGCGGAACATGTGGCTTCGGTGATTGCCAAACGGAGCCTGCCCGCCCTCAGTCGACTCAAAAAAGCGATTGACGAGGGTCTGGCTGGCACACTGGCCGAAGGCGTACTGATGGAGGCTGAACTCTTTGATGAAGTGTTTCAGACCGACGACAGTCGTGAAGGCATCACCGCATTTATTGAAAAACGTGAGCCTGCATTCAAGAATCGCTGATGTTCCTGGACCGAACCGATAGAAATGGAGGTTGCAGTCATGGACTTCGCTCGCCTGGATGAACATTTGCGCGTTACCGCGCACGCGACCCCTGATGCGTCGGCCTATACGTACCTGGAAAAAACGGTGTCCTATGGCCAGTTGTACGACGAAGTTCTCCGCGTGGCCGGGGGTTTGCTGGAACTTGGCTTTAAGTCGGGCGATGGCTTGGCCATCCTGCTGCCCAATTGCGCAGAGTTTGTCACGGTATTTCATGGGGCTCTTCGGGCGGGGATGTTTTGCGTTCCCATGAACCCTCTGTACGCGCCCAGTGAACTCCTGTACATGATCAAGGACAGCGGCGTCAAAGTCATCGTGGCGCCTGAGCAGATGGCTTCCATGGCTCCCTTGGTCAGGGCGGCTGTTCCTGGGATCACGTTGGTTGTGGTGGGGCGTGACGGAACAGCGCCGGACGGAGTCGTGCCTTATGAATCGCTTCTCACTCATGAGCCTGGCGCGGACACTTTGCAGTCGGGTTCCGTGGAGGACCTCGCGGTGGTGTTGTATACGTCAGGCACAACCGGCAAGCCAAAAGGCGCCATGCTTACGCACAGGAATCTGAGTTCTGTTGCTGTCATCCTGGGGAATTATATGGGGTACGCCGCCAGTGATCGGATTATTGCGGTGCTGCCGCTGTTTCACGCCTTTGGTTTGACCGTTTGCCTGAATACCGCCATCTATACAGGTGCTGAGATCATCATTTTACCGCGTTTTCGACCCTCGGAAGTATTGGCTGTCATTCAGGCGACACGCGCGACAATTTTTGTCGGGGTTCCAACAATGTACAGCTTTATCCTGCAGGCCGCTGGCGATGCGCCGGTCGATGTCAGTTCGGTGCATCACTGGGTGTCGGGAGGGGCGGCCATGCCAGTCGCTGTCATGGAGGCGTTTGAGCGCCGTTTTGGCGCGGCAGTCCTGGAGGGCTACGGCTTATCGGAAGCATCGCCTGTGACCGCATTTGCGCCGGTGGACGGCCGGCCTCGCAAAGTCGGGTCTATTGGCGTGACTCTGCCGATGATGGATCAGAGGGTCGTGGATGCCGAGGATCGTGAAGTGACAGTCGGGGAGTTTGGCGAACTGGTCGTGCGTGGACCAAACGTCATGAAGGGGTATCTTGGCCGTCCGGATGATACGGCGGCCGTTTTACGAGACGGCTGGCTGCACACGGGCGACATCGCGCGAATGGACGAAGACGGATACTTTTACATCGTCGATCGAAAAAAGGATATGATTATCGTGGGAGGATTCAACGTCTACCCGCGAGAAGTCGAAGAAGTGTTGTTTGGGCATGAAGGCATCAGCGAATCTGCCGTCATCGGCGTACCTGACGACCAGTACGGTGAAACGGTGCTCGCTTTTGTTGTCAGGAGAAACGACAGTCTGACGGCAGAGGACATTCAGGCGTTCTGCGCCGATCGGCTGGCGAAATACAAGAGGCCGACGCGCATTGTCTTCGTCGATGAGTTGCCAAAAAATACGATGGGCAAAGTCTTGCGACGCGAGTTGAAGGAGCGATTCGCAGGCAAGTCCGTGTAAGTTGGGTCTAATGGATGAGGTGGAACGGAGCATTCTCGGTGTATTGAGGTTTGTTGCGCCAATGGGCACAAACAGGTTCGGCTTCACCTCGGAAGGGTTGAAGCCGAACCTGCCTGTGCGGCGCTGTATCTGCTACTCGCGATAGCGGGCCTTGCTCTCGGACAAAATGCGATCAGCCTCTTCGACGCCCCGCCATCCCTTGATGGACGTCTCTTTGTTCTCAAGATCTTTGTACACCTGGAAAAAGTGAGCGATTTCCTTCAAAGTATGCTCTGGAACGTCATCGAGGCCTTGTACATCCCTGAAGCGGGGATCCTGTGTGGGAACGCCGAGCAATTTTTCATCCTGTCCCTTGTCGTCGGCCATAATCAGCACTCCGATCACGCGGCTCTCGATAACGCAGCCTGGAAATGTCGGAAGAGTTGTGAGCACCAGGATGTCGAGCGGGTCGCCGTCTTCCGCCAAGGTGCCGTTTATGTACCCATACTCAGTCGGATAGTGAAAGGGAGAATACAGTACGCGGTCAAGGCGAAAGACACCCTGTTCCTTGTCAAATTCGTATTTGTTTTGGCTTCCCTTTGGTATTTCGATGAACGCGTCGACAATCAGCGGGTTCGACAAGCCATAGACCTCCTTATTAGCGGTGCGGACCAGGTCGGGAATCCGCCATGATCGGATCCTATTATAGCATATCGCAATAGCGCCTGACAGAAATGACTCAATTGCACGCGCTGTGTTATACTAAGCTGGAATTCCGTTCTTATCCATTGGGGAGTTCCAGTCGGAGGTGAATTCCCGTCACAGTTCCCCAGTTCCGGCGCGCATTGTGACCGTTGTCGCCAGGTATGAGAGGGAAAACGATCGGGGAAGATGTGGGAATTGCCACAAACGAAGTGTTTAATTTGTTATGGGCAGTTGTGTTGATTGGGTTAAATGGCTATTTTGTCGCCGCTGAATTCGCGATTGTGCGCACGCGGCGAACGCGAATTGAACAGTATGTCCAGCAGGGGAGCCGAATCGCGAAACACGCGCTGGACGTCATTTCAAATATCGACGGGTATCTTTCGGCCACCCAACTCGGCATCACGCTGGCTTCACTGGGTTTGGGCTGGACAGCTCAACGGTCCATCACGCCGCTTCTCGTCTCGTTGTTTGTTCAAGTGCGTGGGGTGTCGCTTGGCGTCCTCGAGTTTGCGGCTGCTGTCGCCGCATTTATCCTGGTGACATTTCTGCAAATTGTGTTTGGCGAACTGGCGCCAAAATCGCTTGCGATTTCCCGCGCGGAAACGTGGCTGATGGCTTCGGCGCTGCCGCTCAAGGCATTCTACGGAGTCATGTATCCGGTTATCTGGATCCTGAATCAAACGGCCAGCGGAGTCCTCAGGCTGGCTCGCGTGCGTGCGATCACTGCGGGAGAACTTGCCCACTCTGAGGAAGAGTTGCGCATGCTCGTCACGCAGAGTCACGAGAGCGGCGTCATCGATGAGACGGAGCGGGAACTGTTCAACAACGTGTTTGCCTTCGCCGATCGCGTTGCGCGGGAGATCATGGTGCCGCGTACGGATATGGTTTGCCTGTTCACGGATCAAACCATTGAAGAGTGCCTTGTGGAAGTTCAACAGGATCAACACACCCGATTTCCCCTGTGCGAAGGGGACAAAGATCATGTGATCGGCATCATTCACAGCAAGGATCTGTTCAGTGTCGCGTTGCGGCTCGCGGGTTCGGAAACGGAGATTCGGTCCCTGGCCCGCAAGGTCGTCTCGGTTCCCGAGGCGATGGGAATCGACGATGTGCTGAAGGTTCTGCAAAAGGAACGTTCGAGCCTTGCGATTGTCATTGATGAGTACGGTGGAACGGCGGGTATGGTAAGCCTTGAGGATGTAATCGAGGAACTGGTGGGAGAAATTCAGGATGAGTTTGATGAAGAACGGCCTCCGATCGAGGAACTGGACGGCTCCCTGTCGATTGACGCCCGTATGCTTATCGAGGAGTTTAACGAACTGTTCGATCTTTCACTGTCTGATGAGGACGTCGACACAGTGGGAGGCTGGGTCTACGCAAAGCTCATTGAACCGCTGCGGGTCGGCCTGGAAGTAGAGCACGACGGCGCCCGGTTTGTCGTTGCGGAGACAGACAACTTGCGCATTACGCGGGTGCACGTCTATCCGCCCCTTCAGGGTGCGGTTGAGGGTGATAACGAAGCGGACAAACGGTGGCTCGCCGAATAGACAATGGTGTGATTCCCGCGGTCTGAGCAGTGAAGTGTGATACAATGCAAAGAGAAGCGAGAAGCTGAGGGCATTGGAGTGTACTATCGGATTTGTAACGTCGGATCGCTAACGTGTACGCAGTTGTGCAGATCTTGAGTGGGGATGACTGATGAGTGATAAGGTGGCGATCCGCTTTCAGCCGCAACGCGCGGAGATTGCAGTCGAGCGTGGTCAGAGTATTCTGGATGCAGCACTGTCCGGCAAGTTGAGCTTGCCTCACAAATGCGGTGGTCATGGCACATGTGGCACTTGCAAGGTGCAAATCGAAAGCAAAACGGAATTGCCTTGTCCGACGAAGCTGGAGTTGCGGCATTTGACTGAGGCGCGCATAGAATCTGGGTATCGGCTTGCGTGCCAGTGCAAACTGACAGGTCCAGCGACGGTCACGATTCCAGAAGATCCGTTGCGCAGGGTGGTTCGTGAGTTGTTGGCAGCCCAGCGCCTGGAAAAGTTGCACGAGAACACTGTCAATGTCTCGGAGACGGCAGAGTTGCCTTCTGGTGCAGTGACGCCTCAGTGAAGCGTACGGGGCTTGCGGATACGGGCGGGTTTCGGCGGTTGGCCGAGACCCGTATTCCTTTTGAGGCTGCCATAAAATGCGTGCCTGACAAAGGGGCAACGCCGCATCCGCAGGGATATGGCGTTGCCTGAACAGGCGCGCTGCATGTGCGTCTGCAGTAGTCCTGCTGACGCAACGAGACAGCGAACCGTTAGGGTTTCAGGCCCAGTTGGGACATGATATTGGTGACATAACTCTGCGTCTGGGCGAAGGGAGGAATGCCGCCGTACTGCGCCACCGCCGCGGGACCCGCGTTGTACGCCGCCAGGGCGAGCGCAAGGTCACCGTGATAACGCGTCAGCAGTTCGCTCAGATACTTCATGCCGCCCTGTAGATTGGCGATGGGATCGTATGGATTAGTGACTCCCAGCATGCTTGCCGTAGAGGGCATGAGCTGCATGAGTCCCATGGCTCCCGTCGGTGACGTTGCATTGGGCTGAAAACCGGATTCCTGCTGTATGACCGCCGAGACGAGGCCGGGGCTGAGGCCGTACTGCGGCGCCAGTTGCTCGATGACGGGCAACAGAGTTTGGGAAAGGCTGTTATTGGGTACGGAAGGGTTGACATTCGACGGTGTCGCGTTACCAGTTGCGGGCATGCTCAGTGCGCCGGCGGCGCTGGCCAGGAGGGGATCAAGACCTCCGGTCGTGCTTCCCATCAGTTGCGACGTCATCATGGCGGAGAGCAACGATGCAGACTGCGTGGATGCGCCTGTGAGTCCACTACTTAAAGTTTGGCTCGACAAACCCGTGATCTGGCTGGATGGAGAACTCGATCCACTGAGTCCCGCAAGCAGGCTGCTCTCAAGTTCACTCTGCAGCAATTGCGCCAGCAAGGCGTCCGCCTGCTGCTGCGCCGTGGAGCCGCTGGTCGCGGTTTGCGGCTGTACGGCAGACAGCGTAGAGGCAGCAACGGGAGAAGGCGTTGCTGCGACGTTTGTGGATGCAGCATCGCTGCCAACTGTAGCAAGGAGTGTTTTGTAAAATTCCCCCTGGTGGTGGGAGGGGACCCTGGCCGCGGGCGTCCGGTCGCGATGGGGGCCGTGTACAGGATGTGTTGCCGAATTGATAGGGTGCACAGTGATCGACTCCTGACGTATAAGGTATTATAGATGTAGTGTACCAATAACGCGGATCAGCGTAAACTGTCAGACAGGTGGATAGAAATCGGTATGATGAAGACCTTGCGCAAGTATTTTGTGAGCGGTGTAATCACTATTGTGCCAATCGGCATTGTGATTTGGGTCGTAGTGCAACTGTTCAATTTCTTTGACAATCTTCTCGGCACCGAACTGACGACGGTTGATCATCACTATATACCGGGTCTTGGATTGCTTCTGACAGTCATCCTGATCACGTTCGCCGGCGCTCTGGCCAGCCACTGGGCCAGCCGGAGCCTGTTTGCCTACGTTGACAGACTGCTTATGCAGGTTCCCTTTATCAAGAGCATTTATGGCATCGTGAAGGACACCGTGGAATCATTCGTTGGGAACCGCCAGGGCTTTCAGAAGGTCGTTCTCATAACCCTTCCAGAGTCAGGAATCGAACTCGTCGGTTTTTTGACACGTTCGGAAGGTATGGAGGCGTTTGGCGAAGAAGGCGTAGGCAAACTCGCGGTGTTTATTCCGCTTAGTTTTCAGATGTCCGGGTTGACCATGATCGTGCCGAAGGAACGTGTCAAAATCCTCGACATGCCCGTGGAGGAGGGCGTCAAATACACGTTTTCAGCGGGACTGTCACGAGACAGCACCGTCCAACAACCGACCTCCGTGCTCTCGTTCCTCAATCTGTTCAGCGGCAGGCGATCGCCCCCGGCCGGCTAAGGGGGCGAGGCGATCGGCCGTGCAGCCGGCTTCGCGTGTACTCTAGGTATTTGTAGTCTCTTTCTCCATCCGCTGCAACATCGTGATCGTGTCGTTGAGGCTGTTGTTAAAAATCCTGCGGGTGATATCAAGCAACTCAAAGATCAGGGGATCCCTGACAGAGTAGGTCACCTTTGTTCCGTCTTTGCTCCCGATGACGATGTTCTTGTTGCGCAGCAGCGCCAGTTGTTGCGATACTACGGAACTGTCGACGCGCAGCTCGGCCTGTAGTTCATTGACGAATTTGTCACCAGTCCTCAACAGTTCCAGAATGCGGATGCGCAGTGGGTGGGCAAGCGCCTTGAAAAACTCCGCCTTAAACTGCTGGAGTTCCACGTCCACTTGTCTTCCTCCTCTCTTCCAGCAATCGCATGGCTTCAATAAAAGCCGCGATGATGGTATGCGGGTGCGGTGGACACCCAGGTACGTTCAGCAAAACCGGAACGGCCAGCTCGATGCCACCCTTTTGAGCGTATGTTTCACCCAGAAGTCCGCACCCGCGCGCGCAGTCGCCGAGCGCGATGACTGCTTTAGGGCAGGCTGTCGCCTCATATGTCGCCTGTAACGCCTCGGCCAAATTGCGGGTGAGTCCGCCGGTCACAATCAATACATCGGCATGACGGGGCGACGCGACAAAATCGATTCCGAGTCGTTGGACATCATATACGGGATTCAGGAGCGCTGTCAATTCCCATTCACAGGCATTGCAAGATCCGGTGTCGACGTGCCGGACGTGCAGGGAGCCGCCGAACGCGCTTGAAATCCGTTCCCGCCAAGCGGTCGTCAGATCGGTCACGGGAACTGATTCGTGGGAATTCCGGGTTCGTGACCGCGCGTCATCAAGAATCTCGTGAACATCTCTGGTTATTGAGGATGAGACCAAGCGTTGCTTAATTAGTTTCCACATGGGAATCCCTCCTGACTAGCGGTCGCAACAGGCATAGCAGAGTTCAAAGCTCTTGTTGATGAGTGGGAAATCTGCAATGATATTGCCCGGCACAGCATATGGAACCGCTGGCCAGTTCGCGTAGGAAGCTGACCGAATGCGAAGCCGGGAAATGGTATTGTCTTCTCCGGCCATTACGAAGTGTACGTTTTCGCCTCGGGGTGATTCACTCATGCCCAGCGCGTACGTGCGCGGCTGTATCTTTCCAATGGATACGCGCAGTGTCGCTGCGTCCGCATCTTCCCCCAGGTCGTGGAGCCGTTGCAGGGCCTGTGCAACCAGTTTCGCACTGACATAATATTCGGCTATCCGCTGCTCCAAACGTGCCATCACGTCCCCTTTTCCGAACATTGGCACGGTCACCCCAAAAGTCTCATACCCAGCGTAAGGACGATCGACGCGCACATCGCGCCGTACGCCCGAGGCGCGGGCGGCGGGCCCCACAACGCCCAATTTTTTTACGACATCCGGAGCCAGCACGCCCGTATTGCGGAATCGGTCACAGGCAATCTCGTGACTCAGGATGGCGTCGACAATGGCGGATAATTCGAGGCTCACCCGATCCACCGTCACTCTTACGTGCTCGCACATCCCTCTCGAGAAGGCTAGCAGCACTCCGAGAT
>JAJZEE010000033.1 GCA_021805735.1 Bacillota bacterium | reverse complement strand
GACCAACAGGACAAGTTGATCGCGCACATCGTCCAGATAGCCGTACGGTCGGGAATCAATGGCATCAATTTGGATTTTGAGGGTCTCTTCCCGCAGGATCGCTGGAATTACACCCGATTCGTGACGGTCCTGGCCAACGCGCTTCATAAACACGGCCTTGCGCTCTCGGTGGACTTGCCTCCCGATATCGCGTTTGGCAACAACAGTGGTCCCTATAATCACGCGGCCCTCGCGAAAGCCGCCAACTACATAGTGCTAATGGGATATGATGAGTATTGGGGGGGCGAACAGACGGCAGGGCCGACGGCCTCTTTGCCTTGGGTGAAAGGATCTGTGAAGGACATGATCCAAACGGGTGTTCCTGCACGCAAGTTGATCCTTGGCCTGCCGTTTTACACCCAGGAGTGGACGCTGAATCCAAACGGTTCAGTGGCTTCCAGTACAGCGCTGTCGCTCGTTCAAACGCGTGACATCATAGCTCAGCAGAAGGCCAAAATCCGCTGGAATCGCAGCCTGGGTCTGCACCTTGCAACGTTTGTCCAAGGCGGGTTTGCGCACGAAATCTGGATTGAAGACAGACGCTCCCTGCTGCTGTTTGCGGATATTGTAGCGCAGGATCATCTGGCAGGCGCCGCAGCCTGGTACCTAGGCCTGGAGCCCACGTCCGTCTGGTCATCTCTTGTGAACGCCGTCCGTTCCGTCATTGCCTAATCGCCGCCAAATACCACAAAAACCCGGCCACCGCACTTGCGTAAAGGTGGCCGGGCTTCTGTCGTCCGCTCAGTGGAAAACCTACCGCAACTGACGGAGTACGTCGAAAATCTCTTCGTTGTCAGGCTGCTTGTCGATCGGATGCACGTCAATGAAGCGCACGACACCCTGCGCGTCAATCACGAACAGCGCTCGCTCATTAAATCCTTCAGACCGCAGCACGCCGAAGTTTTCAGCGACTGATCCGTGCGGGTAGAAGTCCGAGCAAAGCGGGTACGTGATGCCCCCGATGGATTTCTGCCAAGCTTCATGACTGGCCAAGCTGTCTACGCTGATGCCCAGAACCTGGGCGTTATGCTCCTCGAAGCGAGCGAGATCGTCTTCGTAGGATGGCATTTGCGCGCCTCAAACGGGCGTCCAGTCTAAGGGATAAAACGCGATGAGCACGTTTTTGCCGCGAAATTCTGACAGGGTGACGGTGCGTCCGCCATGCGCCTGGAGCGTGAAATCCGGAGCCTGATCCCCAACTTTCAGGGTTCTGGTCTCTGTAGCACCTTTTGGCATCGTATCCCTCCTCAATATGATTTTAGTCTCGCCTCTTATTATAAGCGTTTAAAAACAAAACTCAAAAGACGGCAGCTCTTGAACGGCAGCAACAATCTATCCCGACAATACGGTCATCCCTGCTATGCCAGGCAGGATCAGCCCGACACTCCGCAGGACAACTGACGCCAGGCGCGCCGTTCATCGCTCAGTGACGGATCCAGACCGTGGGCTTCGTAAATCTCCGTAGTTCCCGCATTGTCAAGCCAGTCCAGGACTTGGCCGGGAGTCCACACGCCAGCGGCGAGACCGGCCAGCAATGCGGTTCCAAGCGTTGCCGAGTCACCGTGTCTCACGGTCACCGGTCTGTCGACGATCGCCGCTTGAAACGAAAACAGGGATGGCAGCGCATAACCGCCCGCATCCGTATGGAGACGCAAAATGCGTTGACCAGTGACTCGTTGCACATTTTCCACCAGTTCGGCGACGTGATAAGACATGGCGCGTAAGGCGGCGGCATAAATCGAGTCCAGCGAGGTCGTCGACTCGATGCCAACGATGGCCGACTGGCCCAAGGCCTGTGGCATGGAACCCACGAGCACGCTGCGATCGGTAAACAGGGGCAGAGCGATCTGTTTGTCGAGTTCCCGGTGTTCCTTGAGATCCGCCGCCCGAAGACCGCCCCTTCCCTCAAGCCAATCCAAAACGAGCTGCGGCGCTCCAAAGCGGCCAACGAACATGCGCGGGTAAAGAGTATAATTTCGCATGGGAACAGGGTGATTGGTAAGACGGCCCAGCGCATCCACGCGGATATCCTTCTCCTCTGCAGTGAGAAACGCTGCAAATCCCTGATGCTGATACGAGACAAACGCTTCGTTTGGCCCTGAGATTGCGGCGCCAAACAGCGTGCTGCCCGCTATGGTCGTAACAGCGGTGATCGGTACAGTCGCCCCATGCAGGTAGGTGGCGCTGATCGTTCCGACGGACCCCTGTTCATCCACAATCCGCGGCAGGGCCGACGCCGTCTCGGAAGACTGGGACAACGTTTCCACGTGCGCCGCAAACCGGTGTCCAGAGGCCAGTACATGAGTATTGCCCTGGGTCAAATTCCAGACCAGCCAACTCTCAACGCCGCCAACGCGGCACGCGCCGCGTCGGGACGATGTGTCGCGCTGCTCCTTCGCTTTCCGCAGGCATGGTTCCAACCACTCAGTCATATCCTCGTCAGTCAAATCTGTATCGGGAAGGGGCCGAATGGGCGCCAGAGGCGCTCCTGACACACTATCCCAGATTGCCATCATGTCATCGGCCGCGGCGACCCCGATGGCAGAGAGTTCCCAGGCTGAAATGTCGGCCCGTCGGAGCGCCGTTTCAATTAGAGTAATGGCGCCGCTCAGTAACGCGTCCGCATCCAGTTCCCCCTGCGCGGTTTCACCGTCGTCAAACACGCGTTCCGCCATGCCTGTAACCTGTCCATGTCGGTCGACAATCGCCGCGGACAGTGTATTGTTCCTTTGCAATAGACCCATCACATACTGTGAGCGACCGTTCATCCCGTTCTACCGCCCTCTTCCCGCTGACCTGCTCCAAACTCTCTTTCAGCCGACAGCCAATCTCACCATAATGCGATTCGCCGTATATGCAATCCATTTGCCTCATTTTACCGCAAAGAACCCGCCTGTAGCGACAGGCGGGAAGAAAATTCGCTCAGACTGGTCACTGCTTCAAAAATGAGCCCAGGATCGCATCGCAATAGTCTTTTGACGTTTGCAGGCGGAGCAGAAACCCCTGCGAGATTTCCAGCGGCGCCCGCCGGTCCGAAGCGGCCAGCGGCTTGATGATTTCTTCAAAGAAACCGGCGGCGTGTCCAACATCCGCATCGATGTGCTCGGTCAGATACCCCAGGCGATTTCGTTTCATGCCGTGACGTTCGCACGCGCTCACTAGCTGCTGACAGCGAAACGGCGCATTTAGTTCCAAAGCCGCGAGGTAGCCCGCCAATCGCCACACGTGACGGCGGTCCAGCGCCATGCCAAGCTGCATGTTGCCGCAGGCGAGCGCTTCCGTGCAAGGCTCGGTCTGAATCGAGTATTCCATGTGACCGTGGTCCAGCACATAGGCGCTGGTGTTGCGAAACAAATTGGCGTGTACGCGATCGGGATCGCCGTGGCCCATCTCGTCCGCAAAGTTGTCCGCATACTCGTCCTTGACTGGTCCGTCAAGACCAATCTGGGCCAGCGCGATGAGATCGTCAAAACGCGCGTCCACGCTGCTCTCTTGAAAAAAGAACGCTTTGACGTCGGCAAGCGGAGCCGCGTCGCACAGATACGCGAACACCGGATGATGAGACGCTTCATGATAGGCATTGATCTCTGTCAGGTACTCGGCCAGACTTTCGGGATCTTCTGGCACAGGATCCACGTCCAGTGTCGCCAGCCGCCCCAATTCATATCCCAGATACCGTTCCCACAACGCTTTGCGAATCTCAAATGCCACTCGAGACAGGTGATTATGCGCGCCCCAACTATGCGGATGGGCACTGTGTGTAGACAGTAACGCATGCAGCGTCGTGTGAAACTCGCTCCGTTGATCACTACAGCCCTCAAGAAAGGCCGACTCGCACAGGCTGTGCGTTCGCGCGTAGATCTGCGTGATTGCCTGCGCGGACGCCGCGTCGAGTTCCGGCGACTCCAGCAGTTGAACGTGTAACGGTCGTTGAAACTGGGCGGCATCGGAATGATCCATGTAGACGATTCACGCTCCCCGGCCATAGTCATTAGCAACATTCTACGCCCTGCGTCTGACTGTTAGACCTTTATCGGACCATGAGTTACGGGAAGACGCGATTGATCGGCAAGTCTGTCACAACACGGAAGGTGGCAGGGGGATCCTCTGACACCCCTGCAAAAGTCAGCGCGTCGCCCACTCCCACAAAGTGAAACCCGGCGCGATTCGCGGCGATGGCGTCAGACACGGAATCGCCAATGACGTAAACATCGTCCGGCGAAAATCCTGTCGCGCTGCGTTGATACGTATATGGATGGGGTTTAGCCAAAACAAATGGCGCGACACCCATACCCTCCTCCTCCCTACGCACCTCATCGATCGTACAGATGCGATCTGGCGCAAATGCGTTCCAGAGCCCGAACCGGAGCAGAGTCTTCTGCGCTTCCGCGCGCGGTCGCCCAGTACCGATGCCAAGTGTAGCGCCGCGATCGCGGAGACTGTTCAGCAATCCCTGCAGTAATCCCTTCTCTGCCAACAGTGTCTCAAATGCGCACGTTCCTGAGCGCAGGCAGGCGGTGGATGCGTGACCGTTCCCCAGATAGTAGCGCTGAAACACTGTCTGGACAGCCGAAAACAAATCGCCTGAAGAGGCGAGTTCCCGTTCATTTCCACCAAACATGCCTTCGGCGCCCAACCCAATCAGTTCGACGCATGGGCGCGCCATGCTTCGCTCCCGATCCCTGAGTTCCGCGATCAGAGCCTGACCACTTCCCGCTATGGTCCGCAATTGTTCCATGGCGGCCGCGCCAAAGTGTTGAACGGCAAAATCATGCTTTGGAGCAGCACTCTCGCAGCCTGCCAAAACCACAAGCGCGTATGCTTTGTCCCAGTTGCTGTTGATCGCCCGTTCCCGCAACGCGTGCAGAAGCATGGGCGGCAAAAACCATTCGCGCAGCAATCGGAAATCATCCAGAGTGGAAGACTCCCACGGGCGGCTGAAATGAACATGCGGATGGAGGAGAGAAACAAATTCCCCGACTGTTGCAGCCGCAGCGTATAAGTAGGCGTCTTCCGACAACAGAACACCATCCAGATCAAACAACACCAGCTTAGCCATGACGTTTCACTCCGCGCACTCAACATCTGTGCTCACGTCGTAAGTGATCGCGCCCGCAACTCCCGCAGTCATGCCGCTGCGCCACGGGCGCACAGCGAGTGCCTCATAGAGTGCCATGCCAAAACTGCGAAAAGTAGCCTCCCAGATGTGATGACCGTGTCCGCTGCGACCCTTCAGTAAGTCCAGATGCAACGTACACTGCGCGCCCTGCACGAATCCTTCAAAAAACGCGACCAAATCCTCGCTGCACATGCCTTCCATCTGTTCAGGCAAGGTGACAGCAGACGCGTTGAAATCGAGGTAAGCGCGACTCTCAAACGACAATACCGCGCGTGTCAGAGCCTCATCGATCGTTCCATACGCGGATCCGTAGCCGACTATGCCCGAAGCGTAATTTGCCTTTATATATTCTTGCAGAGCCTTACCCAAAGTAATACCCACATCTTCTGTGATAACATGCGCCAGGTCAAAACGATCCAGCGTCACGTCCACCACCAGATTCAACTCGCCACGCCAGGCAACATGTTCAAGCATATGGTTGAAAAAGGGCATCGGTGTATTCAGCGACTCTTTTTGCGCGGCGTTGCGCGGACCCCGATCAACGGCTGCCGTGATTCGCGATTCGCTCGTCGTTCTTGTGACCCGAGTTGTCCGTTTGTCCATGATAAAATATCTCCCCCATATCGAAAAATGTACCAGCTCGGCCGGTATCGAATACTGGCCGCTGCAGAGACACGGCTGCGCCGAACTCGCCTCGGCACAGTATTCGATACCGGCAGGGCGAGTTTCGGATACATCTTTTCTGCGCTCATTTTGACTCGCGCACCGGCCTTCTGCGCAATGCCGTCGCGTGCGTCTCAAATCCCTCGAGATCGGCGAACTCGGCAGCCATATCGCGCACTTTTGCAAATCCCTCTGCCGTGACGTAACCGATCGAGGAGCGCTTCAGAAAGTCCCACAGAGAGACCGCGGACACCGTGCGCGCCTGACGCCCCGTAGGAAGTATGGCGTTCGGTCCCATCAGAAAATTACAGAGCGTGATGGGCGTGTATTCCCCCAGCAAAATTTCCCCGGCGTGCTTGATCTTCGGCAAGACAGCGAACGGGTCGCGCACCATGACTTCCATGTGTTCCGGAGCATACTCATTGACAAAGGCCAGAGAACTCTCCAGGTCTTCTGTAACGATAACGCCGCCGTACTGCTTCAGCACCGTCTCGACGTATCCGCGCCGAACATCGCTTACAATCTCGGCGACAAGCGACTGCAAGCGTTCGATGACCTTGTCCGCCAGAGCTTTGCTGTGAGTCACCAGCAGGGCCGCGCTGTCCGGACCGTGCTCGGCCTCGATGAGCAAGTCCAGAGCGGCCTTCTCAGGGTCCGCCCACTCATCGGCCAATATCACGGCTTCGCTGGGTCCTGCAGGAACTCCTGGATCGATATCCCTGGCCAACAGTCGCTTGGCGGCACTGACGTAGGGGTTGCCTGGCCCGATGATCTTTGAACACTTGGGAACCGTTTCCGTTCCATAAGCGGCGGCCGCGACCGCTTGCGCCCCGCCCACCTTATACACTTCGCGAATCCCCAGCAGATCCGCCACACACAGGATGGCCGGGTCAACGCCGCCCTGTTCATTGGGCGGCGTCAGCACAACAATTCGCGGCACACCCGCCACCACGGCTGGCGTGCCCAGCATGAGCAGCACGGAGGGAAAGCTCCCTTTGCCGCGAGGCACATACAACGCGACATCGGGGATTGGCGTTATTTTTTCACCGGCCATGATGCCTTCGTCAATGTCCATCATCCACATCGGCTCGGGCCGCTGCGCCTCATGGAAACGTCGGATGTTGCCGGCTGCGTACCGAAGCATGTCCAACGTGCGCTGATCCAATTGGTTCCCTGCTTCCAGGAAATCCTCTTCTGTAACAGCCATTTGCCCGTCTCCGAGGGTGACCCCATCAAACCGTTCGGTGTACTCGAGCAATGCGAGATCGCCGCGTTCCCGAACATCTCGGCAAATCGCGGCCACCACATCTTCCTGTATGGCGACATCCCGGCCCGCTCGCCCCATGATGCGCCTGCGTGTCTCCGCGTCGACGTTACGCCAGCGGATGCGGTTGACTGCAATCATTCTTCTCCCCACCTTACCCTTCCCGATGAATCGCCTGTACGCCCACTGTCAATAACTCTGTCCGTTACTTTAGCATATTAGCATACTAAAGTACTGAAACAACTTTGTCCAGTGCGAAAGGTGCTGTCACTCGCTTGTGCATGAAAGTCGCGTGCTCTCTACGAAGTGCTATTGACATAAGTATATGCGTCATGTATATATTCATTATAGTAATATATACATAGACAATATGGAGGGAGATTTGTTGAGCATTCAAACGGCTATTCTGGGCTTCCTGATGGAAGGCTCTTTGAGCGGATACGATATCAAGACTCGGTTCGAGTCTTCGGTTTCTCACTTCTTTGAAGCTTCCTTCGGCGGCATCTATCCTGCCCTGCATCGGATGGATAGAGACGGGCTGGTTACGAAGGATGTCATTGCGCAGGACGGCAGGCCAAACAAGAACCTCTTTACTATCACGGAAGCAGGCAGACAGGCCTTCCATTTGCAGTTGGAGAGTGCTTTGCAGCCAGAATTGATCCGTTCCGACTTCTTGCTTCGGGTGTTCTTTGGCAGACATGTGGCGCGAGAGCAATTCATCCGATGGCTGGAAGAGGAGCGTGATCGGGTGGTGGAAAAGCTGCTTAACTTAAGCGGACTGGGGGCACAGTTTCCTGCGATGGAGCCGTACGAACGAAAAACGCTGGAGTACGGGCTGTCCCAGTACGAGGCGCAACTCAGGTGGGTGAATCAGGAGATTGAACAGGTCCGTGAGGGGGAGAACGGATGATGAAGGAACGAGAAGATGCGACGGAACAGCCATTCGATGCGATCATCATTGGCTCGGGAATAGGCGGCCTTGCGTTTGCAAGTCTCATGGCGCAAGTGGCCAAGAAGAGGGTGCTTGTTCTGGAACGCCACTTCAAGTTGGGTGGTTTCACGCACTCTTTCAGCCGCAACGGCTATACCTGGGATGTGGGTTTGCACTATGTCGGTCATCTGGCTCAGGGAACCCTTTTCCGTCGCCTGTTTGATTTCATAACGCGATCGCAGGTTGCGTGGAGCAAGATGCCGCATCGGTTTGAGGTATTTTCCTACCCGAAGTTTTCCTTTCGTGTTCCTGCCGACCGAAACCAATACATTCAGGATCTGATTCGGGAATTCCCCGATGAAGAAACGGGTATCAGGAAGTACTTTGATGACCTGAGGCGCGTCGCGGGCTGGTTTGGCCGCGAGACCTGGAGCTGGTCAGCACCGGGATTGCTTGCCTGGCCGGTGCGAATCATAAACCGTCGGCTGCGCCAACGTGCCCTGCAAACGACCCGGGAATACCTTGATCATACGGTTGCGGACGAAAGGTTGAAAGCCCTTCTTGTCTCCCAGTGGGGGGATTATGGGCTGCCCCCATCCCGGAGCGCGTTTGCCATGCACGCAGCGGTCGCAGACAGTTATCTTCAGGGCGGGTGGTATCCGGAAGGCGGTTCCGCCGCGATTGCAAAATGCATTTGTCGCACCATCGAAGAGGCTGGCGGTGTCTGCCTGGTCAATCATGAAGTCACGAACATCATCGTAGAAGAGGGAAAGGCGGTGGGGGTAAACGTTCGGATAAAAAGGGGAGGGAGAACCGAACAAAGAAGCTTCCGGTCACCTTTGGTGGTTTCAGACGCCGGGGCCCACCAGACCTTTGCGAAACTGCTTCCGGAACACGTCTGCGTTCCCTTCAAGGCAGAACTTGAGCAGATGGCTGCCGGAACAACGACTGTGGCGACCCTGTATCTCGGATTGAATGAAGATCCTCGGCGCTTGGGCTTTCAGGGGGAAAACCACTGGATCTTTTCCTCTTGTCGCCACGAGAATGCAAGTGATCTTGCGCAGGACCAAATTACAATGGCCTTTCTCTCCTTTCCTTCTATGAAAGACCCTCACGCGAAGCGCCATACGGCAGAGGTAATTATATCAGTGCCCTACCAGTCGTTTCAGGACTGGCAAGGCACAACCTGGATGAAGCGTGATGAATCCTACCGCAAACTGAAGGACCGATTGACCGAAACGTTGCTGGCCTATGTGGACCAGAGGTATCCAGGGTTTCGAGATCTCGTGGCGTATAAGGAGTTGTCCACTCCACTGACAATCGAGAGTTTCACGGGCCATCAGCAAGGAGCGATCTATGGTTTGCCTGCGACGCCAGAGAGGATTCGCCGCCGCTGGTTCGGGGCGAGGACATCGATCGAAGGACTGCTGCTGACAGGAACGGACGTATGCTCGCTGGGGATCGAAGGGGCATTGATGGGAGGCGTATTTGCGGCAGGCACTGCGTTGGGGCCTTTGGGGTTTTTTCGGGTGATGGCCGCCGCGCACAGACACGCTGCCGCCAACAATCGGCGGCGCGAGAATCCGTGAGGGATACGATCGAGCAGTTATGCAACCGTTTGTGGCCGTGACGCTCAAGGAGATAGCGAGTGTGGTGCGCAATTGCGAGCTTCTGATCGGACACATGCGCTCACTCTGGCTCTGACGGTTTGGCTTCCTTTGCAATAACAGCAACTGTACATCGCGAGACGCAGATCAGCCGCTCCTCATCATCGCGAATTTTGATGTCCCATACATAGGTGCTGCGTCCCTTGTGCAGGGGAACCGCCGTTGCTGTGACAAATCCGCTCGTGGCGGATCTGATGTGGTTCGCATTGATTTCTAACCCTACCGCCATCTGCCGCTCCTGATCGATCAGGGTCCATGTGCCGAGACTGGCGACCGTTTCTGCCAGCGCCACCGACGCCCCCCCGTGAAGCAGCCCGGCGGGCTGAGTTGTTCTATGATCAACCGGCATGCGGGCCACGAATCGTTCCGAGTCCACATGAAGCACTTCGATGCCCAACCACTCAATCATGGTGTCTCGCGTCCACGCTTCATTCATGCTCCATACCCCCTGACCGTTCTATTTAGAGCCGACTTTTCCAAGTAAGCTTTCATGTCTGAGTTTTGCGAAACAAAATCTCAGCGGTTCGCACCGCCAGCAAGTTTCAGGTAGACCCAACGTTCCTATAATATCATGAACATCGATTTACAATCCTCGTAATGCAGACGTACAGACTGCAACCCCGGTTGCGCGCATTTCCATTCGACGAAGTTCTGTCGCTCGCTGCCATAACCAGCTTCAGACTCGCATACCCATATAAAAGGTAACGCTACGGGAGGGTATGAACTTGTACATCTATGCAACGAAAAAAGGCGACACTGTCATGAGTGTCGCCAGGTCAACGGGAACTTCCGAACAGGAAATCTACCGCCTCAATGGTCTGGAAAGCGATAAGCTCACCTCTGGAATCAATCTGCTCATTCCCGGAAAACCGAGCACACTGGTCCATCATACCGTTGGCCCCGGAGAGACTCTGACATCCATCGCCCGATTATATGGAATTCCGATACCGGCCGTGGCGGGAGCGAATGCACTCGCCGACAATGCCGAACTGGAGCGCGGTCAAATCCTGTTTGTTCCCATGCCGATCAAAAATAAGCGACAGATTGAAGTGAATGGATACCTGATCCCTTCCGGCGCCTCGGCGGATGCAACAACCATCACTGAATCAGGCGAGTTAAGCTACATCACCATCTTCAGTTATCATGTGAACGATCGCGGCGGCATCGTTCCACTACCTGACCAACAGGCGCTCAGGGCCGCCAAATCGCATGGCGCATCGTTACTCTTGTCCGTAACCAATTTTGACGGCACAAACTTCAACACCGAACTGGCCCACACCATTTTGGCAAGCGCGGCTCTGCGCAACAGTGTACTGGCGGCGATTGAGGACAAATTGTCTACTCAGGGATTCAGTGGCGTCAATATCGATTTCGAACATATGCACCCCTCGGATCGCCCGCTCTACAACGCCTTTATCACGGAACTGCGCGACCGCATGCATCCGAAAGGCTACAGCGTGTCAATCGCCATGGGGCCAAAAACAAAGGACGAGCCGAACGCCGCATGGATGGGCGCGTTCGACTACAAAACGCTCGGTTCCGTCGTGGACTTTATCATGCTCATGACCTATGAATGGGGATGGGTGGGCGGTCCTCCCATGCCGATCGCGCCCATCAATCAGGTGCGGGCCGTTCTGGAATACGCGACATCCGTCATCCCTGCCGAAAAATTGCTGATGGGAATTCCGACGTATGGCTACAACTGGTTGATTCCAGACACGCCAAACAACCTGGCCTCGGGCATTTCTCCGCTGTCTGCCCAAAATCTTGCGATTGACAAAGGCGCAGCCGTCCGCTTCGATCCCTTGGGCGCGAGTCCCATGTTTCACTACTGGATGGGGTCGCAGGAACACGAGATCTGGTTCGAAGACGCCAAGTCGATCATGGCCAAGTTTCACCTCGTGTATGAAATGGGTTTGCGTGGCGTGAGCTTCTGGGTGCTGGGTCAGGCGTTTCCGCAACTTTGGCGGCTGACGGCGGACACATTTGTGGTGAAAAAAGTGTAGACGACGTGATCCGGGGGCGATCCCGGACCCCTGAAGGATAGGACGCCTAGTTGGGCGCCGCCTTTGTACCCCGTCCGCGTTCGTCGGACGATCGTGGCACGCACTGTCCGGATGTTGCGGAATCGTCCACGAGTTGCCGATTTATCTCCCGACACCACCAAAACTTTACTTCCTGATGCCGCCAGGAGGATGAGACTTCTTTCCCTGACTCCAGCCGATGACGCCAAATGTCATGGCAAACAGGAAAAACGCGCCGCTCGCCGTCCAAAAGGCAACACGATCTGCACCTGTATGACTGATTGCTTTTGAAATCTCGACAGAAGCAAATATGAGCATGGACGACATCATCAAATAATTGCTCCGCCTGGAACGTCTGGGGGTCAACTTCAACGTGTCTCGCCTCCCGGCATATCTCGCACGGTCATTGTACACAACCCCTGGAGAAATTGGAAGATGGTTTTACTACACCACTGTTTAAGTCGCTACAGGGAACGGACGACAATTTGTCTGCGGGTTTGCAGCATGACCTCTCCGCCTTTGATCTCTCCGCCTTCATATTGGGCTCCAAAATAAGCTGCGATGGAGGAGAGGCTTGAACACGATTGCCATAGCTGGGGACGCACCTAAGCTACACGCGCAGACGTGCGCGGGCCTGCAATTGTTGCTGGACCTGGGTGTAAAACCTCACCGTGTTTTCCGACTGGTTCCGTATCACGACCACAAGTGAATAGGGCTCGTCTGCAAAAAGCGTGGCCGCCCATGGCTCGACGTGTCTGGTCACGACGACAAACAACCTATTTTTACCCCACCTTGTATCCGTTTGTGTGAATACCTTTGTTCCAGCCTGTACAGTGCCTTCCGAACGCAACTTGGCGTTGGGCGAGAACCCACTATACTCGTCCATCATGGGCTCCGCATCACCCTTTTTTGTCCTGCTAAAGACATCGATTACCTGATTTAGGGACAATCCCTTGACGACCTTGAAGGACAGGGCGCTGCCTTTGTACTTGATCCGCGTTCGTCTGACGATTGGGGTATGCGCCAAGGCCACGGTGACCGTGCGTTTCCAACGACCGCCGGATAAAAAATCATCGGGCAAAGGGATCTCATAAAAATGGTGGACGTCCCCACTCATCCGGTCATTGGCCATAAGCGTCACGCATTGTTCATCTGACAGTAGCGCCGCTCCCGAATCCGGCCTTCCATATCCCACGATACGAAAAAGTTTCTCGACATCACCCTTCAACAGAGTACGCGCGGCATCTGGCTGCGATGCGTGCGCCAAGATCAACGCCCGCAGCAGATTGGCATCCGCGTCTGGATAGGTCGCGAGCAAGCGTCCGGCCAAATTCGCTATCCTTGGAGCCGCATAGCTTGTCCCCACATCCATGGCAAACGGAGAGCCGTGTGCAAACTCAAGCGAGGTACTGATCTCTCCCAGTGTAGCGTTTCCGATATCCAGGCGATCGACGCCGTGACGAACATTGACGGACAGATTCCCTCCGTACTCGACCAGCTCGGGTTTTATGGCCCCAAGCGGCCCCGGCCCCGTTCGCGTAAATGGTGAAGGTTGGTCTCGCCGCGCAATGGGCTGATACTCGACATCATTTGGAAATCGGGTCGCGAGTCGCGACACCTCATGACGCGCAATACTTCCTACGGTCAGCACATTCACGGCCGGGGCGGGATCCAGGATTCGGCAGGCCTCATCAAACAGGTAATGCGGATACTCGTGCAACCAGTGCATGGGAAACTCTTCGGTCCCATAAAAATTGCCGGCCGAAACAACGAACAGTACACCATGCTCCTGCGCCAGCGAATCAAGAACCGCAGCCAATCCCCTCACATGTCCACCATGGTACGGCTTCATTGAATCGCCAAACGAGAGATTGAAGATCTTGCATCCATACTGACTCGAAAAATATGACACTGCCCCAGCCACCGCATTTTCAATAAAATCCGATTGACCCTGGCTATTTTCATCTGTGATCCTGCCGCTGAACAAACGTAGTTGGGGAATGAAGCGCCCTTCCCGCAAACAGACCTCGACATCGCCGTACAGCGCAATACCCGCGACCATCGTTCCGTGCCCGTTTTCGTCGGCGGCGCTGCGGCTTCCCTGCAGAAAATTCTGAGCATCTCCTATGGCCGCGCCAAGAAGCGGATGGCCAGTTGCGACGCCACTATCCAGAACCACGATCGCAGGCATGTCATCCGAAACTTCATCGAGAAGCGACATGTTCCTCACTTCAGTGTTGAGCAGCCGCGCATCAAACTGAAAATGTGGGGGAGCATCAACCAATCGCACGTCTCGATGTCGGAGGAGAAGTTCCAATTCGCCTTGCGACAATCGAACGCGCATCATGATGATCGTGGACTGGTTCATCTTATCGAGAATGTCGATCTGATGTGAAGCGCAGAATGACTCGAAGGATCGGATCATGGCCTCGCGTTCCGGGCGAGACTCCAGGGCCCAGAGCTCCACATCGACCACGAAGCGGGGCGCTCCCGCCACCGTTTCAAGTTGCTGTCCTCTGCGGTCCTTTTCGGCCCACCCGTCTATGCCTGCAATGGCATACAGCAAGTCTGTTCGTGTCGGAGACCCACCGTGCTCCAGTTGGTCGAGTCGGTGACGAAACTCATTCAGGCCGCGTTCATCCGCAAACATGACGACAACCTCGCGATCTTCCTGGCTGATCACCTTTAATCCACGGATACCCTCCAACTCTGCGATCGGCGTACCCGGACTGACCGTCAACTTTAATAAACGGCGCGGATCGTATCCCTCTTCACTTGGAAGTTGCTCATTCTCAGCCAGTTGCTCCAGCAGTTTTCGGGCATGCCCACGGACATCGTCAGGGGCAATTTTGGGAACATTCCGTGCGCTCGAACGACGAGGATTGACCACCTCTTCGCGGCGTAAGAGCAAATGGGGATGGCGATCCGAGTCCGGCATCTGTGCCCCTCCTATCATCGAGGTCCGATAGACGCGCGCGACTCCTCGCGGCGTTTGGCGTCCATGACCATGTCTGGAGTCAGAAACTCACGTCCCCGCAAGACCATCGACTTGATAGACCGAATCAGGATTCGCTCAATGTCCGCGTGTGCAAATTCCGTAAATTCGTTGACAAAGACGCGATCATCCAAAGGCAGGTCGTGGCGCACACCCCGCAATTTGATCGTGAAGAGGGTGCGGATTTGTTCAAAACTTGGCTTTTCAAAAAGCAGGACTTCGTCGAATCGTCGCCAGATGGCGCGATCCAACATTCTCTCGTGGTTGGTCGCCGCGACCAACAAACTGTTGCCGCGATAACTGTCCATCATTTGCAAAACGGAATTCACGACCCGTTTTAATTCCCCATGCTCTCCATCGTCATCTCGTTCTTTCCCGATCGCGTCAAATTCATCGAACAATGCCACGAAATGGCCCTCGCTCAAAAAATCAAACACCTTGCGCAGGTTTGCGGCTGTCTCGCCCAGGAATGACGACACCACTGCGTCAAAGCGAACGATCACCAGTTCCAGAGACAGTTCCAACGCGATCACTTCGGCGGTCAATGTCTTGCCACAGCCCGGCGGTCCGCAAAACAGCAGTCTGTTCAGCGGGCGAAGTCCATAGCTGGCCAGAACGTCAACGCGGTTTTGTTCCAGCAGCAGTTCCTCCACCACGGCGAGATTCACGTCCGACAGCACCGCGTCCTTCAGCGATCGCACCGGCACATGGAGTTCCACCAAGGGCAGATCGCGCTCACGATCGCGAGGAACGGGGAGGGATCGCTCCGCGCTCGACTTGGACGGCAGTAGCCGCGCTCCGTACAAAATCCGTTCCAGGTCGTTCGCCAGCAGATGATGATGTTTCTCGCGCTCTTCATGAATGATCTGTTCGGCCGCCCGCGTGAAATCCTCGTTCCCGAGCACGGCCCCACTCTTGATCAGTTGGCGCAACGTCTGTCCGCTTGGCACGTCGGCTCACCTCCAGTCCCTACAGTGTAGCTGTTCGCCGCGCTCTTTGCGATTCCTGCGATCCATTATGAAGCTTATTATCGAGTCAACCGACTGGGCCAAACCTCATAACCAGATTGATCGCACATACAATGAAATCTGAAAGTAAGACAATATCAAGTGCTCGTTATTATATTGTAAAACTACAATAACCTCCTTGGGCATATGCCTCGCAGTGGACACTCACCCTGAAAGACATCTATGAACCCTCCAGAGCTCTATTACAGCAGTCATCGAGCAAAGCTACCATTTTGTCACAAGTTCCTTGAAGGCAACATTGAACCACGGTTCCTTCCATTCGGTAAAGAATGGTACATCAGTTGATGATGGTTCAGGGTCGCAACGATCTATTTTTACGATTGAAGGGATAACTAAGGAATCACCCACCAAAACAGCTTCCCCACTCTCAAGAGTTGGAAGTGCAGAGGTCATCCCTTCCAGGCTGTCGGGAAGCAATCGTGAAACATAGGCCTGATCTTCGGGATTAGTTAATCTCAGAGCCACAAAGTTGCTGCATTGTGAGAAAATAGTATCAGATACCTCGGATGGTCTTTGACTAGCAATCAGTGCGCTAACTCCATACTTTCGCCCTTCCTTTGCCACTCGTTCAATTGACATTCTTGAAGCCCTGTATTTAACCGCCGTATCCTTCGGAGCATACTTGTGAGCCTCCTCGTATACTAGGAGGATAGGCGTAAGTTGCTGGCTTGTCTGTGTTAATACTCGCTTTCTGATATACCCATAATCGAAAACCAGTCTGGTGATTAACGATACGGTAATACTAAGCACCTCAAACGGAACTCCACTTAAATCTACGACAGTTACATTCGACTCCTGCCCCGAAATATATCCAAGAATACGCCTCAGGACGACTTCGAATGTTATCCGCTCTACTCCCTTACCAAGCAGAAAATCCAGGCGCCTATCTGCGACCTTGTTCGAAAGCCTGGAAATAAACTTTTCTAAGGTCCCATCATTGTACAGTCCTTTCACAATCGATTCTCTTTTCGTCTCGTCAAAATCAAATTGCGTCTCAAAATAATATTCATATTTCAGGTCGTCACGCTCAAATGTCCTCGGATTTCCCTTTATACAGATTTCGTCAGGGTTCTTGGCGTTCCTTGTCTCACGGCTAAGGTTTACTAGACAGTTAATCACCTCAGAAAGACTGAAGTACATCGGGGTGTCAAATAGTACCCCATCATTGCCACTCTTCAACTGTTTATTTTTGGTAATAATTCTCCTCAATAGCGAAATCTGGTTATATGCCTGATTTTCACCTGTTTCCACCAATAGTTCCTCGAGCTCGTCACCATTCATCAGCCAATATGGCAATTGAAGAGAATTCACATCAACCAGATTCGCCGACGGAAACGCCGATTTATACTCAGAATGTATATCGAAAATAATAACATGTGAGTTATTGAGCCCTTGAAAGCTGCCGCTTTTCGCACAGATGGCAGTTTGTACAATCCGGGCGACCGTGTGTGATTTACCCGATCCCGTCGACCCAACCACTGCGATATGTTTGTTGAAAAAGCGATCGCCATCAACGGGAACTCTAATAGCACTATCCTGAGACAGGGAAGCGAAGTCAAACCGTTTATTGGCGGCCATCTGCGCATAAATACCCTCTATTTCAGATCTTCTAGCCGGTGCCACGGCAGTGGGAGGTATTGCAATTTGTCGACCACCCCGATGAAATATCCCATCCGCATCGATAAATCCGATTGGTATGGCATCAAGGAGATAGCTACGTCCATTTGACTCAATCTCAGTAATATTAAATGTATCAATAACTGCAATTATAGCACATTGATCATTGTCAGATACCCTAAGATAAGACCCCACAGCCAGTTTTTCAATCTCGGACCAGGACCTTAGACTATCCTCATTTACGCGAATCGTTACTTTATCGGGTAGAACACTGACCACACTTGCTTCAAGATCCATTTGGCGACGCCTACCTTTCGACTATTCGTATTACCTGATCCACGTCTTCGATCTCTAGCCTTGTTGCATGAATGTATCGATCATCATCTCCCCTTAAGGCATCCTCCCCAAGAAAGTAGTACTTAGTCGCAAATGAAACTCCTAAGCTGTCTATATAGTCGAACTGGATAAATTTTACTTCGCTGACCTCATCCTTGACGAGCAGATCAGAGTGAAACTCATCCCCGTGGAAAAAAGTACCGTCACAAAACCTAAATCCATCCGAAACCAGTTGAGTCTTCATGGCATTAACTAAGTCAACCGGTGCGTTGACAAAGGAAATGTAGGGTGCCGGGCTCTTGTTCTTCTTGTAGTACTTTCGCCCCAAAAGATTCGCCAATCTAACTAAATTTGAATGATCTTTTTCTTTTACACAGTCAATCACAAAGAGTCTCTTAAACTTGTCAGAATTCGGGCTCCTTTCAGCAAAATATCTTTTCCTAACAGCAGACTCGTAGCGTTCCCTGGTCAAGTGGTGACGGTAAGAGGAATTGAAGATAACTACCTCGGAATCCTTCACGATTCTTTTGACAATGTCAAAGGAGATTTGCCTTCGCTGCTTTTCTTTGAGTGCAATCTGAAACAAGTTAGCCCTAATAATCGAGTGGTACAGAATAGCTTCATCTTTTGTCCTTAGACTAAAACTTTCCTGTAGTTTATCAAGCAATCTGTTAAATTGTGCATCGAAGTTCACTGAAAATGCCACAACGAAGTGCCTTAAGAACTCTGCCTTGTGATCCACTGAAAATCTGTTGCCGTCAGAACCAAGAATCTGATTAAGCTGAGAGATATGTGGCCTCCAAAGCTCTTCCGGTTTGTCAGGAAAGTAACACCGAAGCCAGTACGTCTTGTCGGGGTTGCGAATAAATTCTTCGAGAAGCTGAATGATCGCAGTTCTAATTAAACTCAAGCTAAACTTCTTGGATTCACGGTGCTTTACCTGAATAACATACTGTTCAAAGGCAATGTCTTGTGTGTACTCAATCCAAACAACTGACTTCGTATTTTCGAGTATAACCAGTATACTCGAATCAAATTGGTAAATGTAGCCTTTTAATGCGTAGTAGGCTCCATCTAAGGTCAAATGCAACACCTCTCTGACAGAACTCATTGCCTAATTCCGGTCAATAGTCAGCTACTCCAGCACATCCACCCGAAAACCGAGGGCCCGGCAATTCTCCCGCAACACGCGCACGGTCTGATCGCGGATACCGTCGGGCACGTCAGCTTCAATTTCCAGCGTAACGCGCACCTGCGCCCCGACCAGAGAGGTCAAATGCAGGATGACCTCCTCTGCCACGCGGGAGGCGTCGCGGCTCACACGCATACTGTCGAGGTCGACGGCGCCAATGAACCGGGTCGGTCCGGCAGAAGGAGACACGCGTGACACCCGACCGCCCGCCTCTCCCTCAGACGCATCCCGTGGCCGTTCAACCGACGCCAAGCCCGATGCCCATCCCCCACTGGTCGTTGGCGATTGATCCGCCCCGACTCCACCCGCTGGCGACCGACCGCCGTCAATCCGCAACACACCGGCGCCCGCTCCCTCGCCGGCCTGCGTCGGCCCGCCGTTCCCCACAGACACGGTCGGAAACCCTGCGCCCCCCGCTGCACCCGATCCGAGCATTCCCGCTTCGCGCTCCTGTCGCTCGTGTTCCTCCCGCGTCCGCCGTTCTTCATCCAGTTGACGCACGGCCGCATCCGGATGAACCAGCGCCGAATAGTCGTTAAACACGTCCCGGCCAATATCGCGCACGGCGTCCCACTGCACGTTAACGTATCGCACGCCGCCTCCAGCCGTCTCCTCCACCCGATCGGCGAGCGCAAAATCAGCCTGCGCGATTCCTTTGCGCACAGTGTCCAACAGGACATCGACATCTCTCAGGCGCGGCAGATAGAGATAGCGGCAGAGGCTGTCCCACAGATCTTTCAGTCGCACAAATTCGCGGCCATCGCGCCAGAACCAGCGGTCGAGTTCCATCCGGAGCAGACCCGGCGCCCACTCCACGTACACCTGGCTCTCGCTTCGGAGCTTTCTCGTCACCGGTTCCACGAGATCATCGCTGGTTACATTCACCCGGATGGAAGCCAGTTCGATCGGGTCGGTTCCTTGCTGCGACGGCACAAGCAGGTACTGATACGCCTCAGCTATCCGCGCACTCACGACGGCGTCCCATTCATCGACCTGCTTGTCGATGTGGCGCGAGGACACGTTATCCAAGTTGAGGTCATCGCGCTCCTCCTGAAGCGTCTTCCACCCGAGAAACTGTTTGACCGCGTCCGTGAGTTCCGGAACACGGCGACGATCCGCCGCTAGAAATACGAGCCGATTGCGATAGATCCGGCCCGCCCCGACGCCGCGTTCTGTCAGGATCGACATGGCCGCGTCCGAAACGGCCTGCGACCCTGCCCCGCTCGGTGCGAGTCCAAACGTCGGCGCCAGGATCACAAGGCGCAGTTCCTGCTCGTCCACCACGTCGCCGGAACCGGCCGGAGCCACATGCACCCCTGCAATGACCCTCGCCAGCGGCAACGCAGACCGCCGCTCCTCGCGCCGAAAGCGGTCCTCCCAGGCCTTCACACTCTGCCGCATGCGCCGCACGATCTCCCCTTGTGCATACTCCCCCATTTGCTCCGCCCGCTCCCGCGCCAACCGATTGACGCTCGGGCGGTTGTCGAACCAGTACCGCCGTTCGTCCGCGAACAGGTAAGTGAGCCCCTCCCGGAGCCGCCGCAGCGCGTCGCCAAACGTCGCCGCCGTTTCTCCGGGTTGCACGACCGCCAGCCGGATTTGCGTCTCCTCCAGTCCGCGGTTGCGCTGCTGCCCGGAGCTCGGCGCACTGCCCACCAGCACCGCCCGCGCCACGCGCCGCGCCGCAGAGTACCGCCCCAAGGTCGCGTCCTCCCGGTCGATGGCGAGCGGTCGCGAGTTGGCGCCGTCGACATCCGAGTCAACCACGGCGCTCCATCCGTCCGGCAGATACTGTGTGAGCTCGCCGCGCACCGCTTCACTGTCCAGCGGCAGCGTCCCAGGCATGATCAGGAGCGAACGGTCCTCGCGCTCCCACAGTTCGTGGATCACGCTGGCCATCAGGCGCAGCACGCCGCGGGTGCGCTGAAACCTTTCCAACGTCGACCAATCTTCGTACAGACGCCGGAACAGTTCCGGGTGAATCGGATACGCCCGCGACATCTTATCCAAATACTCATGCTCGCGACACTCGGCGGGAAAATCGCGCACCGAAATGCGGTACATGTCGCCAAATGCCCGCACCACCGCATCGCGCGCCGCATAGTTCAACTCTGAACGAAACAGCCTCCGCCGCACGATCTCGTAACTCTCGTCCGCGTTCGCCGGTTTCCACACCGACTCCAGCCGCCCGAACGTGTGCTCCAGCCGATCGCGCGCCGCCTGTCCCCCTTCTCCACCGATCTCAATCTGCGAGGCTGGAATGCTCGCGACAACCAGGCTCTCTGCAGACCGTTTGACGCCTTCGGTCAATGCCTGAGCAAACGTCATATTGGACTCAAACGATCCACCCGCAAGCCCCACCGTCCCGTGGATATTGCGCGCGTACGCCACCCACTCGTCGATCAGCACCAGCGCCGGTCCAAAGCGATCAAACAGTTCCTTCATCTGATCCGATCCGGGGGACACGCCCTCTTCGTCCTCTTTCGCCACCAGTGCGTACCCTTCGGGTCCGCCAAGCTGGTGCGCGATATCGCCCCACATCGTCCGCACAACCGTTCCGTCCGACTTCGTGCGCGACTGCGCCACCGCCGGCTGCGTGCCGACAAACACGGCCCGCTGCGCACGCGGGATGAATTCCAGTCCGGCCTCTTTGAGCAGTTCCTCCAGCCCAGGTGCGTCGTGCGCCCTGACCTGTCCGCCAAACAGGTGGTAGAGCGCCAGCATCGTGTGCGTCTTGCCGCCGCCAAACGACGTCTCAAGCTGCACGACCGGATCGCCGCCGCTGCCGTTGATCCTCCGGATCGCGAGCGTGAGCAGCCTCTTCATCCCCTCGGTGATGAACGTACGCCGATAAAACTCGATCGGATCCCAATACTCGCGGGCGCCCTCCCTGTTCACCACCTGCGCGAGGTCGGCCGCGAACTCCGCATTGCGGTACTGGCCCGACGCCACATCCGGATGCGGCGTGACCACCTCGCGCCACGCGGGCAGCCCAACGGTGGTTCCGGTCTGTGTGGTGACGCGCGCGCTGTTTTTCAGTTCGCGCCTGGCGTCCGCCTCGAAACGCTGACGCATGATCTCGCGCGCCATTTTATCGGTTTCTTCCGCTTCGGGCGCGAGGATCATCTGCAGCAACCGCGTCGCGGTGTCGAGCGCCCGATACGCGTCATCCGCCGTGAACGCCTGCTGGTGCGCCCAGCGGTTGCGCACATCGCGCAGCTCCCCGACGTAGTTGCGGCCGATGTGCCCGAGTTTCGCCTGAAATACGTCATTCCAGTTGTTCCACATGAGGGTGAAGAGCGCCGTCACGTCGAGCCGTTCGATCATCGACGGTTCGTCCTCCGCCCGGCGGCTGTCGACGCCGACAAAGCCGGGGAGTTCCTCCAGCAGCCTCGGCCACTGTCCTTTGGACCCACCTCTCAGTTCGCGCACGACAAATGGCAATAGTCCCTGCCGCAGGAGTTCCAATCCTTTTCCCACCCGCTCGTGATTGCTCATCGCCATCCGGCCCACTCCCTTTTGCCGCTGTGGATTGTTGATCGAATGCCGCACCTGTTCGCTACAGATCCAGCCGCGCTTGTCCTTCGCCCGTTTCACGCGCCAGTTTTCCGGCCAGATCCGCCAACCGCGTCCAGGCGAGGATCAGCCCATTGTAGGCGATGGCTTCGTCCGTCCACCCTTTGTCGCTCGCGATGTGGTAGAGCTGGTATGTCAGATCACGCGCCGCGTCCGCCAGCGCGCGTCCTTGCCAAAGCGTCCGCGCCGCCTCCGCCTCCCCGCGTCCCGGCAACTCCCAGGCCAGCCGCTGCGCCAACATCCACACGGATCGGCACTGTGCTCGATCGTCCGCCAGCACCTCGTCGCGCGCGCGCAGGCGGACCTTGCCCGCGCGGGCCAGTGCGATGCCGTGGCGCTCGATGTGCGTCAGGCTGGTGTTTTTCGCCTTAAAATTCGTCTCCGCAATGCCGTACGGCCCTTCGCCGAGTCCAACCTGGCGGTACCACGTCAGGGCCCAGCGGCTTTCGTCGTCGTACTCGGCGGAATCCTGCGCCAGCACTTCGCGCAGCAGTTGATTGATCACGCCGAGCGCGGCGCGCACGGTCATCGTTTCGCCGTTTGGCTCAAGAACCGCCTTGTAACGGCTGAAGATCGACATCGCAGGCCCGATCGCCGCCTGCTCCATGTCCACCGGCGCGATGTGCGTACGCTGCAAGTCGCGCAGTGCGTCAGGCAATTCCCGGCGAAGCGTGTGCAGCAGGTCGCGCCGCGTCGTCACCGGTGCGTCGTCCGGTCGGACGCGGCAGACCAGCACAATCGACGAGGCGAGCGCGTTTGAAGCGAGGCCGCGCGTGCGATTGGACAGTTCCGTTCGCACCGGCCAGGTGCCCGTCACCTGAAACCCGGCCTCGATTAGACCGGACAGCATCGTTTCCCAGCCGGTCGACGCCGTTGTGCCGTCGGCGCCGTCGTCATCGGCTTCCTCGCTGTCCGACTGCTTGTAGGCATAATAGACCGTGACCGGGTAGCGCGCGTCGCACTGCTCGCGCATGCGGAAGAACGTCTTTTGCAGGCCCGTCTCAAAGTACCGCTTCGCCGCGTCCTGATCGCCGCCAAAGCGAAAGGGCGTCGCAACGAGTTCCTCGGCCTTCGGCGTCAGCAGCGTCGCAAACAGTTCGGGATATACGTCCTTCAGGCCCGCGCGGAGCCAGACGTAAAAGTAGTCAGACAGATCGGCGTAGCTCACATTGTCGTAGTACGGGGGATCCGTGGAAAACAAGGGGCGGCGCGCGGCAGGATCGCCTGGCGTCTGCTCGGCGGAGCTCAGCGCAGGCGTCTCTGGCGCGGCCGCGTCCTGTTGGGCTACCGTGACCGCGTGGCCGATGGGCAACTGCTCCACCACCTTGGCCACCCAGCGGACAGCTCCTAGCCAGTTGCCGGAGGAATCGCTGAACGGGTTTGCCTCCGCGAAGTCCCAGACCATCGGGATAGCTTGGCGGGCGAAGGTGTTCCTAATGTTGTCACGCGAAACGTCCCACGAAGCATTCGCGGACAACCGATCCGCCAGACGATCTACCACCAGCGCGAGGTAGGTGCTGACCGCCTCCGCGTACGCGCGGGCCCCGGTCCCGCCGCTGCGTAGGGGCGCGCCGTCGTCGGACAGCCCTGCCGCCAGCGCGTCGCGGAGGATCTCGCCTCGCACCTCCCGCGCCACGTCGCAAAACGTCGTCATGGCCGTCAACTGGCGCGGCGTGAACAGTTGCGCGTGCGTGCGAATCCCGTAATTCTGCACCCGAAAACCGAGCGCCTGCTCCGGCAACGCAGTCGTGGGCGCCCACTCCGGTCTGGCCGTGTCCGCTGCCTCGCGCTGATCGGCCGTCGGCGACAGGTACACGCGACCGTGCGGTCCCTCGGCCACGACCGCAATCAGATCGGCCCCGATCCGCCCGGCCTGACCCTCTGCGCGCACATGATCGAGCTTCACGCTGGTTCCGCAGCCGACGCACGTCGCCCCGCGTCGATCCACCGTAGCGCCGCGCGCCTTGTCTGGCGCACTCTCCACGACGCGATACGCCATGCGCCGTTCCGGACCGTCCTCCACGACAGACGGCTCGATCCAGGCCTGACTGCCGCTGCGTCGGGACAGTACAAAGGATCGCATCAGGGGCATTGCGACGCCGCAGGCTGGGTTGGGACACCGGATGGTGCGCGCCCAAATCCACGCAATCACGGGCATCCGCGTTCCGCTGGCGGCCACGCCGTCCGCAGTCTCCGCGGCGGTTGTCCCCAAAGCGGCGGTTGCCCCCGCGACGGCGGCCGGATAGAGATGACCGATCTTCTCCCAGGCCCTTTCTTTCACGCGCGTTCCATAGTACAGGACATCCTCAGAGAGTCCCCTTGCGCCGACAAAAGCCGCACCGGTGACAATCCCCGCCCGCGACGGGGGATTGACCGGGAAATGTTCGGCGAAACGGCGCGGGAGGTCCAGCATGGCGATATTGAGCATGACGGGTACGGGGTTCAGGTCGCTCGCCCGCGTCTCCAGACCGAGTCGAACCGCCTCAAGCGGGATCGCTCCGCCGCCTGCAAACGGATCGCGCACCGCAGGCGCGTGCGCCGCCACATAGGCGGAGACATCCGCATCGCTCATCTCATCAGACAGAGACTCTCCGCATTCCCGCAACAGTGTGCGCGCGATCTCCCGCTGCGCCCGCGCACTGGCCTTCGCCATCTCGGCAGGAGGTCCCCACTGGACAAGATCCTCCATGACGCCAAACAGACGGGCTCGTTCGACCTCCGCTTCCTCCAGTGTCGCACAGTATGCCGAAGGGTCATCCACCAAGCTCGCAAAGAGCACGGCGCGCGCCGTCGCCAACGGTCGCCGCGCCCACCACAGGTGCAGCGTGGACGGATGCCCGTGTCGTATTGACTTCTCCCTGGTCGACGCTCCGTTGATCGCGTCCAGAGGCAAGGCCACTTCAATCAGTTTCTTTGCTGCCGATTTCTTTGCCGCGCCAAGATCCTTCGTCATGCCAGCCGCGCCTCATTTCCCGCGAATAATGCCTGCAGATCGTACGTGACGCTCGTAACGCCAAAGTCCAGTTCGTTCTGAAACGGCGGACGCACATATACCGGTTCGCCGACCTGGTCCGAGGTCACCTCGACGACGGCGAGCCAGTAGTCCTCCGGTTTGTTGCGAGCCGTCAAAATCTCGTTGCGGGTGAGCGTCACCGTCTCCGCCCCGGATCGACGGCCCTTCACCTCGACAAATCGAAGCCGACCCGTGCCCGGCACGCGCGACTCAATGTCGTACCCCACCTTTTGCGCCGACACGTCGCGCGGCTCGTATCCGAGTCGCCGCTCGCTCTCCATCACCGCCGCCATCGCCAACTGCTCAACGCGTCGGCGTGCCTCGGCATCCACTGCGACCAACGCCGCGTTTGCGGCATGTCCAGCACCCGCACACTCCGCACCGTCCGAATCATCGGCGCCCATCCACTGCCGCAGCAAGCCGGCCGGCAACACCGCCGCCGCGCCGATCACCACCGGCGGAGCGGCCGAGAGGAGGCGTTCTGCGTCGAGTTCGCGCTCTCGGCGGCGCAGCCGCTCTTGCAAATCATCGGCGCGTCGGCGAAAGTTGTCCGCGTTCAACCGCGCATTGATCTTGCCTGCACGCTCCGCCGCCGACAGTTCCTCCGCGCGATGATCGAGATAAGCGATCTCCCTGACCAGTCGCTCACGCACCGCAGCCAGGGTCTTCGCGGCCCACTCATTGCGCCTGATTCGCCATTCATCCAGGTGTGCGGGCACGATGTGCTCGACCGCAAACGCCATCGCACCCTCCACACTCACTCCGGTCAAGGCCTCGCGCACGCGCGCTCCCCCGGCGACCGCCGCCTCGTCTTCCGTGAGCGCCCGATAATCGAGGTACGGCGCGTACCCCGCGTCTCGAACTCCGCCATCTTGCGTCATCTCCACAAAGTGCAACTGCTGCGCCACGACGCGCCGCCGTCCCTGCGCATCGACCCGCTGATCCGTGATCTCGTGCCTCAGGTACACCAGGAGACGGAGCGCTGTTCCCTCGTCTCGGTCGTCCACCAGCACGGCGCCCTGCAGCAGTTGACCGCGATACCGTTCCAACGTGAGATCGACCACTGCGTCCAGCAGCGGGTGTCCCGGGCACACAAACTCGGCCAGCGGCTGTCCGCTCACACGCACCAAGGACTTGTCAAAGCAAATCCGTTCGTATTTGGGCAACACCGGCGCACCCGTTCCGATCACCCGGTCGCGGTCGCGAATCGCCGCCGGAACGTGGGTCACCTCGTATCGATTGCCTTCCCGTTCATGCAGGATGCCGCCGAGACGCGCCAACCCGGCGCGAAAAAACGCCGCGACAAAATGCGGTTGAAGCCGCCGCGCCGCCGCACGCTCCATCTGCTCCTTGACGGCCAGGACACGCGACAGGTCCATGCTGTCGTGCGTGAGCGCGCGCTCCTCAAGCAGCGACCGCAGTCGTTCCCGCGACAGCGCGACATCCACTGCCACATCCATCCGCGCCCGCACATCCGACCGCTCCCCGTAGCGCACCGCTTCAATCAAAAGTTCGCGCAGCTTTCGCCCTTCGAACATTCTGCCCAACACATCGTAGACGGCGCCGCCCAGAGCCACACGCGCCGCCTGCAGCTTGACGAGCAGCCGAACAAACACATCGCCCTCCCGAGTCCCACCCGCCACCAGGTTCCACAGGTGACACACCTCCGTCTGACCGATGCGGTGGATCCGGCCGAACCGCTGTTCCAGCCGATTGGGATTCCAGGGCAGGTCGTAGTTGACCATCAGGTGCGCGCGCTGGAGATTGATCCCTTCACCCGCAGCATCGGTGGCCACCAACACGAGCACGTCCCGGTCCTGGGTAAACCGCTCTTGCGCAATCCGCCGCTCCTCCCGACCCATGCCGCCATGGATCGTCGCCACCGCTTCCTGTCTGCCCAACAAGGTCTGGATGCGGTCCGCGAGATAGGTCAGCGTATCGCGGTGTTCCGTGAAGATCACGAGTTTACGTCGAAACCCTTGTGCATCAAAGACCTCCAGCGCCCCTTCGCGACCATCATCCCCACACAAAATGGCCGACAATTCCTCCCACTTGCGGTCCTGACCGCTCTGCCGTACACTCTTCGCCAACCGCACCAGTCCACGCAGCGTCTCGATCTCGGCGGCGAGTTCCGCGATCGTTTTCGCCGCGGTCGACTGATCGACAATCTCCTCGTCCGTTTCCTCATCTTCAGGAAATTCGTCGAGTTCATCGATATCTTCGTCGCTCAGTTGCCGCCACGAGAAGGTGAGTCGACTTTGCTCCCGGGCGATGCTTTCCTCGCGCAGGCGACTCTCCAGACGCGCCATCCGCCTGGTCAACGACTGGTAGATCGCTTCCGGCGAGGACGCCAACCGCCGCTGCAGGATCGTCAGCGCAAATCCAATCGTGCCCCTCCGCCCGTCCTCTTCAAGCGCATCTGCGCGATTCCACTCCTCGCGCACGTAGGCGGTCACGGCTGCGTACAGTTCCTGCTCCGCAGGCGACAGGTCATAGGTCACGGTATACGCGATGCGTTCTGGGAAAAGCGGCGTCCCGTCGAATGTGAGGAGTTGTTCCTTGACCATTCGCCGCATCAGATCAGATGTGTCCGCCAACTGCACACCGTCGCGAAACCTGCCTTCGAAGCGGTCGGCGTCCAGCAAGGCCATAAACAACTGGAAATCCTCTTCTTTGCCATTGTGTGGCGTTGCAGACATCAGGAGAAAGTGGCGGGTCGCCGCTCCGAGCGTCTGGCCAAGCTGATACCGCTTCGTGCGCCGCACTTCTCCGCCGAAAAATGAAGCGCTCATCCGATGCGCTTCATCCACCACGATCAAGTCCCAGTCCACCTGCCGCGCGGCCTCCATCACGTCGCCGCTGCGCGCCATGTAATCCAGACGGCTGATGGCAAGCGGATGTTCGAGAAACGGATTGCCGCTCTGCGACTCTGCGGCAGCCTGCCGCGACACAATCGCAAACGGAACGTGAAACTTGCTGGCAAGCTCCTCCTGCCACTGCTCCGTCAGCATGCTCGGACAAACGATCAAGCAGCGTTTCAGGTCGCCTCGAACCATCAACTCACGGATGAACAGTCCCGCCATGATCGTCTTTCCGGCTCCCGGGTCATCCGCAAGCAAGAACCGCAGCGGCTGACGGGTCAACATCGATTCATAGACCGCGAGAATCTGATGCGGCAAAGGTTCCACCATCGATGTGTGGATGGCCAACAGGGGATCGAACAAATGCGCCAGAAGTATCCTCTGCGCCTCCGACGCCAACCGAAACAACGCGCCGTCTGCGCCGAAGTCAAACCCCTGACCGCTTTGCTCTATCGCCAGTTCGCTCTCGCGCGTGCGATACGCAAGTTCCGTATGCACGCCGCCCTGCGCATCCTTGAAGACCACTTCCACTGCATTAGGACTGTACCATCGCACACCTTCAATTGTGACCGGCTGATCGCCATACAGACCCCGAACGGCTGCGCCAACCGTCAACTCTTCCAATCTCGCCAAATGTCATCGCCCCATATTCCACGCCCACGGCGAGCGATTCAAACAGCCGATCTAAATATCGCGCCTCGGAATGATCGGTTCGCCAAAAACATCTCCCAACTTACAAGATTCGTCACCAATAGGAGAACTCCTGCGACCACCCTGCACTCCGGAAAGGATATACAATCGAGGACAGTCAACAAGTAGGGAGATTCCCTCATGATGCGAGTTTCACACCGTTTGTTTATTGGTCAAAACGGCAAGTTCTCGTAGTCGACTTCCTGTGATGGCATGTCGGATGCTGGACAATCCAAAATTGTGTAAGTATCCGAGATCGATCTTGCTTTAACCCTCTCTATAGCACCATTTTGCTCCGCACGCTTCAGAATAACTTCCGCCAATTCGTCGAGAATTCTCTCTCCCACGCGTACCTTCATCAACGATACACGCACCTTGAGATTGTATTGGCGGGAGAAATCTCTATTTAAGTCCCATGATAGCTGGTCTACAAACTCCTGCTTCGTGAAGGAGCACCCACCTCCAGTGGTTGTTGAGTTCCGCCTAACGCGAATGAACAGGTCGAACGAGTGGTTCTGGTAGGATTCGCTCTTGATCTGTGAAACTATTTCGTCATTCGCCATCTCTCTAATTTTCACCAACGCCCACACTATCCCAGAACAAATGAGGACGACGAACCACGTCACAGCAAATGCTGGACTCCCGACCCTCCAATAGATACTCAAGATCGGATTCTTATCAATCGCGTTTGGGAAAAACCAGAGTGACGTCAACAGGGCAGTTACCGAAGCTGACGAAATTTTGTAGGGAAGCGTTCTCCTGTTGAATTCCTTGATGCTGTCCCCTAATTCCCTAAGAAAGACTGTTGTCCTCTCCTCCAAGGATCTGGATAGATCTTCGCGAGAGAGAGATTCATCCAAAACGCGCAATGAATTTACCAGTGCCGCGATGTCGGTTGTTGATGAGTCGTTCACCGAACGAGTCCTTTGGTTTTCAATCAGTGAAATCGCGCTCTTCACTCTTTGGAACTGTTCAGGATGGAAATTTTCCCCACTAGTATCGGGATGCAGATGTCCCAAAACCGATCGAAGTGTCTTCCGCACCTCCTCAAGATCATCGGGACTAGCGTTAGGCGTCGTAGTTTCGTAATTGTCCGCACTCACGTTCTTATGCCTCCCAACTTGATACCGAACGACGACCAGCGAAGGCTGGCGGGTTCCGTCACTCTGCTGAAAGCTGGCATTTCGGGCTAAGGCCTGCCCAAAGATCGGTGTTGAACATGATGGTCAACAATTTGCTAAAGCTACCTGACCAAAATCGGAGGATTCGGGCTCGACAAATAGGGTTTGGCATTATTCATAGGTTCCTTTACGAGCCGTCACGTAATGGCGCCTGGTCCGCCGAAATCGCCAGTTGGGGAGGTATGGTTAGGTTTGATATGAGAAGTTCCTTGACACGACGACTCGTTCTGGCCGAATAGTCCATGTAAATATGATATTTGTTTATTCGCCGATAGAGTTCTCTGATTGCGGGATGGTCATCGTAGCTCAATAGCCATGGGAATGATCGACGCATGATATAATTGGCCAGCGCCGCGTGATGGTCAGATTCATAATGATATCGATAATACTTTCGACCGTGCTCATAATAAGGTGGATCCAGATAAATAAAATGAGACCCCCCTTGTAGCATTTTCTGGTGTCTGCGCAGATACAACTGTGCGTCGTCAAACACAACCGACACACGGCTAGTAAGTTTCGCGATCTCATTGATGGCGCTAATAAGCGTTGCCTTGTTAAAGCGACAATCGAGGGCATACGCCGAGGTCTGAGCGCGGCCACCGATTGGTCCCGCGCCGACAATGCCAGAATAATTGGTGCGGTTGAAGAATAGACCGGCCAGTGCCAGTTGCGAAAGATTTGCGTCCGTCGGATACTCGACCGAACGCAGAGAATCCAAAATATCCCAAGTCCTCATCGTAACGGGCACAGTCTCAATGTCGCTACACAGGCGAGCCGGATCTGAGAATACCATAGCCCAGAATGAGAAAATCAACGGATCCCGTTCGATGATAACCGCACGACTGACAAATCCTCGGCTCAGCAGGTCTAATGACACTGCTGCGCTTCCACCGAATGGTTCGTGAATCGTGCAACCCGCCAAGAGATTCTCTTCTAGGACTATGGCCACGTAGTCGGCGAGAGTCGCCTTCCCCCCGGGGTAACGTAAAGGATTCTTAATTCGCCGATGCACTCAGATCACCTCGGTGCTCATTGTTGAGAATGTATGAAATCACTTGGCGCAATTGCGCTGCAGCCTGTTCCAGCGTGCGCGCGTCGGCTTGAGCCCACTGAGCATGGACAACGAGATCAAAGATATCCTTTTGTCCGCTCTGTCGAAAAACACCTAACACATCCGCTGCTCTACGATCTCTGAACACGTTATTGTCGCGGTTGGATGCGAATTTAATCATTTCTTCTAACCCTGGATCCCGTCCTGAATTCCCAACAAGTTGGTCCCACTTGCTCACCTTTCTCAACTGATACCGTAAGGATGCTTCGAGCAACGCCCGAAGAAGACATGTGGCGGCATACGGAAATCGATAGTGTTGAATAAGTCGTATTTCAATTGCAATTTGTTCCAAAATCGCATCTTTGATCGACAGCCCAAGATTTTCAAAAAATCTGGGAGGTTTGGGCGATGAACCCTGACCAGGCTCCCCACCCTTTTTACCCCCATTAACGGGCCCCGTTCTGGGATAATCCTCATGTGGGGGATTAGTTGGCCCGGAAGAATCGGTATCATCTTGTGGCTCATCTTGAGGAGAATTCGATTCCGATGCGTTTTTATCATGGGATGACCCAGAAGTCTTGTTCGTCCGAATCCGGTCCCTCTCGTGCTGCACGAGGCGCTCATACTGAGAACACTTGCCCAGTACCTCATCGACCTTCAGTCTACTTGCCGCCGAGGTTGCATTGACCAGAAGTGTTCGGGCAATTGTTTCTAAAATCGCGTCCAAGAGATCTCGTGGCAAGTCGGTCACCAACCGCTCGTCCGCGTTGAAGCTAATCGCGAGCCTGGACTTAGCCTCTTCGAGTTGAAAGAAACGGAGATAGCTAGTAACACGTAGATGCTCGGCATCAAGTACGTCCCGTTCATCAGGTGTCCAGACTGACAATCGTTTTACTTGATCCAACAACCGGTATTCGCGAACCGAACGCCGGATATTACCGACCTTGGCTCCGAGACGCTTCGCCGCTTCCTCCATCGTCATTCCGTTTTCGACCAACCGCCACCCTCGTCGATGCTTAGCAACAGTCGACCATCGTCGGGTCGAACTCTCTGTGTGTCGCTTAGTAAGTACAAATTCGGCAGCTTCCCGACTTGGAGCAAGGTCGGCATCTGCAGTCGACAACGCCACCATCAGATCCCTCGACTCCAATCGCGGAAACTGACGAACCGATGATGGAACGAGCGAAGGATCCAGCAAGAACTGAATAGCGCACATACGTCGATTGCCCTCGAGTACAACATATCTATCTTCAGTAGTTCGGAGCAAAATGATGCGTTCTCCTGGAAGCAAGCCACCAGAAGCAATTATGCTTTTTGCCAACTCTGATATTTCTTCGTGTTTGAACAACTGCAAACGAATTTGGTCTTGCGTTGAATCGGGTGACACATCAATCCTTGGATTGAAGGCATCAAGCTCCAGCGATAGAGGATCCTTAATCTGAATTTGACTCCAACCGTCAAGCGCCATGAACAATCTCCTTAATATATAAATTTTGTAGTAAATAAGTTGACACAACTGTTCAATGCAAAACGAAAGACAGGACCCCTTGCGGTATTTTTCTACCAGATTCTCACTTCGACATCACGACCGCAGTTCCTGCCGCGCCGAGAAAATTTACCGTACACACGACACGCTATGTCGTGCACATCGTCACGTCCGTCATAGCCCGGCTCGTCTTTGAAACCGCCGTTCGCTATAAACGCCATCCTGGAAATGATCACGCCGCTTCAGCGGTGCTGGTTCTTGAAGAGGCTCATACTTTTCTGCACAAACGGCCTGGCGCCGATTCCGAGCAAATTCAGTCCGCCGCTAACGTCTGTCGCGAAACATTCGAAAAGATCGCCCGTGAGGGACGCAAGTTTGGCGTTGGACTGGTGGTGTCTTCGCAAAGGCCTTCGGAGATCTCCGAGACGGCTTTGTCACAATGCAACACATTTATTCTGCACAGGGTTGTCAATGACATCGACCAAAGACTGATCTCCCATCTCGTACCGGATTCTGTGGGCGGCCTCTTGCGCGAGTTGCCGAACCTCCCCTCGGGGCACGCGATCATTCTCGGCTGGGCGACCTCGCTCCCCATCTTGACGCAAATGACGCCGCTGCCCAAGCACTGGCGACCCGATTCCAGGGACCCGGAGCACTGGGATTTTTGGACAAAGAAACCTTCGGAAGACCACCATCTATCTGCCCTCTGGCTCTCGAAGCAGGAATCCATTTCATCCGACCCACTGGCAATGGAGCTTGGTCATGATGATCCCTTCACCACGGACTACCACACCCCGGAATGGTGGAGCGAATTGCTCGACAATATAGACGGCACAGGTAACTTGGAAGAAGATTCCTTTGAGTAAAACGCAATCAGGATTCAATGGATTATTTGCTCCAGGCGCCCTCCCATGGCGATCGCGCCAATCAATGTCCCGCGTCAGTAAATGCTGCCACGGGATTTCGAGCAAACCTTTCAATGCGGTACCCAAGCGTTCCTGTGCACATCTCCCATGTGTCCCGAAGACTTTGACGGCATCTTTCATGGTAAATCCACTTGTGTCCCGAACCCACGCTTGGCTTCCTCCCAAGTGACAAACCCGGAATTGCTGTTCAATTGGCACCTTTCCTCGTCCGAAAGGGGTTCGTCGTCCGGTTCGAGCTTATCAATGTCCTTCCAACCCATGGACTTTAGATAGGTTCCCTTGCAACTCATGATACAGAGGTGTCCTGCCCCATGGAACTGAGATTGGCCAAATCATCCTTCACCGGCAAGAGAAATGAAAGACCGCTCAGGAGGCTGAGACTGCCCATCACCGCAAACAGCGCAGCGAGGGGAATATAGATCATCAGCCCACCGAAAACAGCCATGCCAAGCGGTGTGGCGATGGTGCTGAGAGCGCCCAGGAGCCCGAAAACTCTTCCCCTCACCTGTTGAGGTATGACGGTCACGAGCATGGCCCCCAATGATCCGTTCAAGATCCCGATGCTGACACCGCAGACCAGCAAAATGCCCATAGTCCAGTATGCATCGGCAAACGCCCCAACAGAGCCGATGCATACCCCCGCAACCACCAGTCCGACCATCAGCGTAACCCGTAAAGAAACGCGTTTCGTAACCATGCCGAGCAGTGCGCCGCCCCCTATCACACCCACAAAGAACGCGCCCCCGATGATACCAAGCCAAAAGGCTGTTCCGTGAAGCGGACCCCGAACCCACGCTGTCAGAGCGATATCAAATGCGGCCGTGGCAAAGTTTGTGACAAGCGCCGCGACCGTGAGCAGGATGATCAGCTTCGAACGGACCACCAGCGCCAAGCCTTCCTTCCACTCCGCAAAGAAGCTTGTCGATGTCTGACGGCGTGGAGGCTCAGAAGCCCGTATGAACAACAAACTGAGGACTGAAACAAGAAATGAGGCTCCATCCAACAGGAACAGCAGCGGCGCGCCAAGAGCTGTCAATAACGCGCCGCCTCCGACCTGACCCGCCAGTTGCGCCGTGGCGCTCCCGGACTGGTTGAGTCCCATGGCTGCGGCCACCTGTTCTTCCCCCACCACCATGGGAATCAACACGGCCTCCGCGGGTCCGAAGCAAACACCCGCGAACTGCAACAACAACACCAGCATGACTATCAAGGGAAACGGCCACCCGAACAGCGCGACGATCCCCACCGCCAGCGCGAGCACTAAGCGGATCGCATCGGAACCGATCAGCGTTTTTCGTTTGTTCCAGCGGTCCACAAATACACCCGCAAACAACGCGGTCGCCCCAGGCAAAGACTGAGCGAATCCAACAATGGCCAAATCGGCTTTCGAGCCCGTTGACAGATACACGTACCACGGAAGGGCCAGCATAAAGAGACTGTTGCCCAGCATGGAAATCAATTGTCCGGAAAATAACAGCGCGTACTGTCTGTTGCGAAGCAGCGACACACCAATCCCCCCTCTTATTCTCAGGCTTGGATTCCGGTTCCGGCCATGGACTTGACTCAGCGACGGAAATGGGGAACACCACGCCTTTCTCTGTCCTCACAGGGATTCTCAGCATCGGTTCAGATTCCTTTTTTTACAGCTTTATGTATGCAGATCTACTTCGACTCGGCGCCGACTTTTTCCTGCAACAGGTTGCAGTATTTTTGTCTGTAAGGGGTCTGCTCACGAAACGGAAAAAATAGCGCGCTAAGCGTTGCCCGGCATTCGTAGCGGTCGAAGCTTGCCCTGCCCGACCAACTTACTCTGCTGCCAAATGTAGTCGCCAGTCAGATTGATATGTTCCCATCCAAGCGGGGAGAGGTGTTACAGCAGCTTATCATCGATATAGAGCGGAGCCAGTGGTGCAACGACCGCGGTTCCGTCCAAAAGAGTTATCCCAAAGTCGGCGTTCCCTTGTGGAATGCCTATTTTTGTGATCGACTTTCGGATAACTCTCTAATTCATTCATTCTCAAATTATCGTACTCAGAAAATTCACGAACTTGATGTAGTCCCCGCAATCAGGGGAGTACCCGATATCATAAGTGATACCCGTCTTGACATTTTCCATATAATGAGCGGGAAGATTCACAATGACCAACTGATCCTCAGAAGTATCCTGATATCGTAACGTGATATAATACTCATAGGCAGGAACTATCAGCGTAGAGGTAACAGTACCTTTTACTAAAACTCGGTATCTGGAATTGAGAAAATACAGCAATCTTTTAACCTTACTTTCCTGATGTAT
>JAJZEE010000032.1 GCA_021805735.1 Bacillota bacterium | reverse complement strand
CCACAAAAATTCCCGTGTGACCTCCCTGGTCAAAGGCAACGAGATCCCCCGGCAGCATGCTGCTCGTGCTGATCGGAACTCCGACATGGAGATACTGGCCCTTGCTTGACGTGGTAAACAGGTAGCCCAGCGAGTGATGATACACGTACTCCGTGTAGTTGCTGCAGTCAAATCCGTACTGTCCACGATCTTCATTGTGGCCCCAGATGTAGGGCGTTCCAAGTTTGCTCTGAGCGATCTGCTCCACAGCGGTCACCTTGGCGGTTCTGCTGGCATGGATGCCTGCCGACGGTGTGATATTTGGATCGATGCGCACGCCTGGCGGTGGAACGGGTATGCTCCCGCCTGTCGCCGACGCCGCGGCCGTGGCGCCCGGAGATTGGTAGGCATAACTCCCGTTTGCGCCGTTGCTGGCGTCACTGGCTCCCGATGACGATGGAACCGGAACGTTGGCGACTATGCTTGCTCCTCCGCTGTCCGCGATTCCTGTGCTGCCGGTGGCCGTCGCGGCTGTGGGGGAATGATTGCCGGCGGCCTGAGATCCGGATCGCACCGTGCCACGCCATCCATGATAGGCATAATGACGCCAGCCGGAACGATGATCCAGTAAACGGATGCGTTGTACATTGCGAGTTGGATATTCGGCCGTGCCGAAATTGACAATTCCATCCAGGCTTGCGGCATCCAGTGTCGTTTCATTGCCCATGCGGCGAAATGCGGCTGCAGTCAGTGGTCCGTGAACAATGCCTTGGGCGTGAACGGTCACAGTTCCGGTTCGACGATCAAACTCGCTTCCGATCACTCGGTAAAACCTGTGCAGCGTCTGTCCGGCATATGCCGATGTGGGCGGTGTAGGAACTGCCCTGTGTCCAGTAATAGGCGGAAAAGCCGCCGCCTGGCCCGAACATCCGGTCATGACGATCAGGGCCAGGGCACTGGCGACCGACGTCAGGCAACGTGTTGCCTTCATCAAAAACACCTCCTCGATTTCCTTGTGACCCTTAGGGTTACAAACGAGAAGGTGTCCTATGCAATGAACGGGCGCTCAATGCTGTTCGTGTGAATCAGATTATGATTCTGTCGCTTGACGCAGCGACGACTCGCCCTGCGCGACAAATTTTTTGTACCGACCATACATGGCCACCCGCCACGGCAGCAGCATGCCAAAAGCGAGGATGAAGAAGATGGCTCCTGTTTGCGGAATCGTGACGTATTTTTCAATATACGTGTGAAGGGCAAGCCGGATGAGCAGTAAAGCGAGCAATACGATGATGAAGGCGGGTGACCGCTTGAGGTACACCTCGCCATTTTGGCGATGCATCTTTGACGTCGTGATCAGAGGTATCGAGAATACGCAGCCAAATAGGAAGGCGATGACCCCATACGTAAAAGGAATTCTCGTCATCGGCGCGAAAAACATGAGGAATCCGGTGCTCATTCCCAGGGGAGGAATGAGAATCTTGCGCGCCGATGTCGGCTTCTTGGCGGCCTGCAGTCGGACGGCGATCACTGAGAGGGCGCCCACGACAATGATCACAGTGCTTAATATCTGTAGTGTCTGGTTTGACAAAGCTGGCACGAGACATGCTCCCTTCCCGAGTGACTCGAGCGGGTGTGCGCTTTTATACCCGCTTGGCAATCATACTGCATTGATGAACTCCGTTCAATGGATAGCAATTGAGGTTTCTTCGCAGATGCAGTAGTCTAAGGCAAGGGATCGGGTCGTTTATGCGAGCGGTCTGACCAAATCGCAACACTCCCCGACCTCCCCTTTGGCGATTATGTGGACGATCTGTTGTCGATTCGCCGCATGTTCATCGTCACGCGCGTGCTATGATTGACTTCGGCATTCCAGAGAGGATATTGGTCTGATGATCGAAAATGATTTGTTCTTACGGGCTTGCAGGAGGCAGCCAGTAGATCGCTTGCCAGTGTGGTATATGCGGCAGGCGGGTCGCTACCAGCCTGAGTATCGCAAGATCAAGGAACGGTACAGCCTGGTGGAGATCTGCGAACAGCCAGAATTATGCGCGCAGGTAAGCATGCTTCCTGTTCAGCAGTTGGGGGTTGACGCCGCCATACTGTTCTCCGATATTATGATTCCCGTTGGCGCCATGGGGGTGCCGTTTGAAATTGAAGCGGATCGTGGTCCGGTGATTCACCGTCCTGTTCGCACGCAAGATGATGTTGCAGAGCTGACGGAAGTGGATCCTGAGCGCGATTTGCCTCATGTTCTCGAGACCATACGTCTGTTGCGCGGCCAACTTACCGTGCCTTTGATCGGGTTTGCTGGCGGGCCGTTTACCCTTGCCAGTTACATGATAGAGGGCGCGCCGTCTCGAGAACACCTGCTGACAAAGAGCATGATGTATAGAGATCCACAGACCTGGCGGCAGTTCATGGATCGATTGGCGACAATGATCATCGTTTACATGCGCGCCCAGATTCATGCGGGAGCGTCCGCAATTCAGATTTTTGACAGTTGGGTGGGGAGTCTGGCCCCTGAGGATTTTCGGGAATATGTACTGCCTGCGATGAAAAAAATCTTCGCCAGCCTCAAGGATCTCAATGCCCCCCTGATTTACTTCGGGGTCACGACGGCGGATCTGTTGCCGCTTTTGCGAGAAACCGGCGCCGATGTCATTGGCGTCGACTGGCGAACACCTGTGCACATCGCGCGTCAACGAATCGGGAACGATCTTGCGCTGCAGGGCAATCTGGATCCAACTGTTCTGTTGGGCCCGTGGCCGGAAGTGGAGCGGCGCGCCCGCGCGATCATCGACGCGGGCATTCAGCGCCCAGGGTTCATATTCAATCTGGGTCATGGGGTGTTGAAAATGGTTGAGGTGGACCAGTTGCAGCGGTTGACCGCCTTTGTCCATGAATACAGCGAGCAAAAGTTAACGGAACGAAGCGAGGGAACGAGTTCATGAAAGGCGCGCTGGGCGTCTTGTTGATGGCGTATGGAACGCCTGCCAATCTGGATGAAATCGAAGCGTACTATACGCACATCAGGCACGGACGCCCTCCCACGAAGGAATTGCTGGATCAACTGAAGGGTCGCTATGAAGCGATTGGCGGCTGCTCACCGCTCAATCAGATTACGCGGGAACAGGCGCGATTGCTTGAGGAAGAGTTGAACCGACGCCTCCGTCCAGAGCGGGGAAGCGATGTCCTGAGTCATGGAGAGTGCAGAGTGTACGTGGGCATGAAGCACTGCTCCCCATTCATCGCTGATGTCGTTGCGCAGATGGCGAGAGAGGGCGTTACGCGATGCGTCGGCATAGTGCTGGCGCCGCACTATTCGTCCATGAGCGTCGCTGTATACATCCGGGAAGCGACTGAAGCTGCCGCGCAGTATGGCGTCGAAGATCTGTCGTTCGTGCGCCAGTGGCATCTGCAGGACGCATTGTTGGACGCGCTGCAAGAGCGGCTGAAGGTGAGCCTGGGTGGCTATTCTGAGGAAGAAAAGGAACGCCTCAAGATCGTTTTTTCGGCTCACAGCCTTCCCGCGCGGATTGTGGAACTGGGAGATCCGTATCCTGCGCAACTGCTGGAGACGAGCAGAGCGCTAGCCGTCCGCGTCGGCTGGCCAGACTGGCAATTTGGCTGGCAGAGCGCGGGCCGCACTGCAGAACCGTGGTTGGGTCCAGACATTTTGCAGGTGCTGGACGACCTGGCGACACAGGGGTACAGGGCGGTGCTCAGTTGCCCTGTCGGGTTTGTGTCCGACCACCTTGAGGTGCTGTACGACTTGGATATCGAGGCAGCGGCGCGGGCTGGGGGGCTGGGGATCCATTTTGAGCGGACGGCTTCACTCAACACGGACAGGAGGCTGATCGGGGCTCTCGCCGATGCTGTCGAGGAATTGCTGGCCTGATTGCTCCCCGCTCGCCGCTGTTACGCGAGCACGTCCAACCGAAGTACGCCCACTACATGATCGTGTTCCTGAAACACGCCGTGGGCGGAATCTCCCTCTCTGTTTCGCCACTCTATGAGCGCCTCGTCGACTTCCAGAATGTCGAGGGCTTCGTCGACGAGGTACGCGGCATCCTTGGTCACGAGCAGTCTGGTATCATCTCCCCAAGGGGCGAGAACCGCCCCAAGGCGTTGCCGCATGTCGATGACTGTCACTACAGTACCGCGGAGATTCGCTATGCCGACGATGTGAGACGGGGCCGTAGGCACGCGCCGAACGGTCGGTACACGTTCAATGGACCGGATTGTCTCGATGGGGAGAGCAAAGTACTCCTGCGCGATGCGGAACTTGACGAGTTTCAAGGGGAAGCCTCCTCCAATGCGGTCGTTGTATCTTCGGATCCGCATGATTGGCGTCTGCCAATCGCAAGCGTTGCGTGAATATCCGGGTCGATCGGAACGCCGATCATGCACCAGAACAAGTTACTCGGCGATACTGGCTAGATTTGAAATCGCAGCGACTGGCGATTGAGAGTTTGCGCGTGTTCTGAAACTGTTGCCGCTGCGGCCGCGATCTCTTCCGTGGCCGCAGTCTGTTCCTGCGCCGTTGCGGAAACGGTCATGATTTCCTCCGCGACCTGCGACGATAGTCTGCTCATGTGTTGCATAGCTTCGCGCAGGGCCATCGCTTGGCGGACCATGTGGGTGGCAGAGAGAGAGACTTCCGCGGTGTGCTCCGATACATCCTTGACGGACGAGTCAAGGACGGCAAATATACCGCTGACTTCTGTCATGGCCGCAGTGCCGGCGTCGACCTGTTTCTTTTCTTCATTGGCGGCCCTGACAGAAGCGGCTGTCTCCTGTTGCATGAGTACGATCAGTTTGGCAATGTCCGATGACGCCGCGCGAGACTTTTCCGCGAGTTTTCGCACCTCATCGGCGACGACGGCAAACCCGCGTCCCTGTTCGCCTGCCCGCGCCGCCTCGATGGCAGCGTTTAGAGCGAGTAGGTTTGTCTGTTCTGCGAGATCGTCAATGAACTGGATGATTTCACCGATTTCGTTCGAACGCGCGCCCAGTCGGTCGATGCGCACCTGGTTGCTTTCCACATTGTCTGCAATCAGATTCATCTGAGACAGAGTTCGCTTGACAACCGAGTCGCCCTGTGTATTTTTGTTTACGAGTTCAGTAACTAACCGCGAAGTAGCGAGCGCACTCTCCTCGACAGTTGAAATGGCCGAGAGAACTTGCTGCAAGACAGCTTCCATGGCGTTAATATGCGCGTTTTGCAGGTCGGCTGCTTCACTGACGTGCATAGCCGATTCTGCCAGATGACCGGCGGCGGAGGCGACCTCCTCCGTGGTCGCGTTCATTTCTTCGCTCGTACCCGCCAGCTCGCTCGCGGTGTGTTGTATTTCGCCGATCAATTGCGTCATGGCTAGCTCCATCTGCCCAAACGCCTTGAGAAGTTCCCCCGTTTCGTCACTTGGCACAGGGCCTTTGTACGAATGAGTGAACTGGCCTTTGGCCATGTCTTTGGCGAGTTCGACGACGCGACGAACGCCGGCCGTGAGTTGCGCGGAGAGCGCAATCTGGAGCACCAGCGCTACGATGAGAGCGATGATGGTGCCAATGAGAGCGGTCAGACGCGCATAGGACATGTTCTTTTCGAAAGCCGACTGTGCGTTGGTTCGGTTCAGCCTGACGCTTGTGGTGAAGTCAGTGAGTGATCGCGTAATCGGACTCAGCGGAATTTTCACGAAGTCGGCCTGCGCTAGCGTTCGCTGTTGACTGGTATCGATCATGGTCATCCACTGGTAATTTTTTAGCAGATACGAAGACCAGTTTTGCTCGAACGTTCTCAGGTAACGGTTGTAGATTGCCTGCTGACTGGGCGAACTATGTTTGATCAACGTCAGCAAGCTTTCAACATGAGTGGTAATTCCTGTGAGATCTGCCTGATACTCGTTCATGTATGTCTGCTCCTGGTTTCCGGTCGCCATCAGGTAACGGGCGCTCTGATCATCCGCCGACCGCACCAGATGATCGACGGTCTCAACGGCGGTCAAGATGCGATCATCACCGGTCAGGATGTTCAGGGCCTGTGTTTGTGACCGTCCATACTGCTGAGCGACAAGTCCAATCGTGATGACAAATATGATGCTTGCCGCGAGCGCCGAAATGATCAGTTTCATGCGGATGCTTACCATGAGAATACCACCTTTTTCATTGTGCCCATCCCTGTCAGATGCAAAGATCGTTCTGACGTCACTCTATAAAAGCGTTTGGATCGATGATTAACGCCACTTCTCCATCGCCCAATATGGTTGCTCCGGAAAAATAGGGAATTGCCGTGAGTCTGCTGTCCAGCGCCTTGACAACGACTTCTGATTGATTTAGCAACTCGTCCACAACAAGGCCTGCCACGCGATCCCCTCTATTGATAAAGACAATATGGCGTTCCTGACCCTGACCACTTTCCGCGAACAATTGACGCGTTCGGACGACATTTACGACCCTTCCGCGCCAGACGACGGTCTCTCTGCCCCCTACTGTTTGCGTTGTTTTCAGGATGGCAGTCTCACCAATGCTGTTGACCGGGATCAAGTAAGGATTGTCGCCGATGCGCACGAGCAGACCGGTCATGATGGCGAGAGTCATGGGCAACCGCACGGTGAAGCGGGCGCCTTTGCCAAGTTCACTGTGTATATCGATTTTTCCAGACAGCGATTCTACCTTGTTCTTGACAGCGTCCAGACCTACTCCGCGGCCTGACAGATCGTTCACAGTGTCGGTCGTCGTGAATCCCGGAGTAAACAGCAGTTGCTGAATCTGTTGATCTGACAACGCGGTGTGTCTATCCACGAGTCCGCGATCCATGGCTTTGGCGAGAACCCTCTGCAGGTCTATGCCCTTCCCGTCATCTTCCACTTCAATGAAGACATGATTGCCCGAGGCAAAGGCGCTCAGTACAATGCGTCCGGTCGGGGGTTTCCCCTTTGCGACCCGTTCGGCAGGAAGTTCTAATCCATGATCCAGGGCGTTTCGCAGCATATGCATAATCGGGTCGCCGATTTCTTCGACCACGGCGCGGTCAAGTTCTGTGGCTTCGCCCACTATGACGAAATCAAGCAATTTTCCCAATTGTTGAGCAGTGTCTCTCATCATTCGCGGAAAGCGGCTAAATACTGTCTGAAGCGGCACCAGGCGTGTGGACATGATCAACTCCTGCAACTGGCCTGACAGTGTGCTCAGGTGATCGACGGTGTCGCTGAGGCCGCTGTGATCTATGTCCGATTGAATGCGTTCCAGACGAGTTTTATCGATGACCAGTTCGGCGACCAGGCTCATTAGCTGATCAAGTTTGTCGGTATCCACCCGTACAGTCGAACCGCGCTTTCGTTGCGACCGTTCATTGGCGCTGTTCAGTGGCATGCGACTGTCGTTGTTGGCGAGATCTGCCGTTGCTGCATCCTGATGAGCGGGGGTTGACGGCGAAAGCACGCCGGACCGGTTTTCGTCCGTCCACTCTGTGATCGACTGGACAACGAGTTCCGAAATCTCCCCCAGAACACCTTCCACAGTTGCGCTGTCTTCCGTGGATGCAAGCAGTACCTTGATGTCTCCTGAATAGTTCCCTGATTCAAGCACGACTGCGTCGGGATGCATGTACAGTACGTCGTTTTGATCGATGCGCTGCAGCCACTGAGCGAATCTGGCCATCGGCATAAGACAATCCTCTGTAAAACCAAGGTGAATCTGGTATATACGATGGCCGCTATCGATGATCGTCCTTAGTACGGCAACAGTCTCAGGTCCTGGGAAATCAGCCGCAGCGGGAAGAGTGGGGTTCCCGGAAGGTGAGGCGCCCGCCATTTCCGGGGCGAGAGCGCTCGCAAGTTCCTGTAACGTCTCATTGAGCGGCAAATCGGGTTCTACCCCTGTGTCCGCTATCGCGTCCACGAGCGTCTCAAGTGTATCCAGGGCGTGCAAAAGCGCGCCGATCACCGCCGGGGAACTCGCGATGCGGTGTTGCCGCAAGTCTTCCAGCAAATGCTCCGCGTGGTGCGTAATATCGCTCATTCGAGAAAAACCCATGGTCATGGCCATGCCTTTAATAGTATGAGCGGCCCGAAACACATTGGCGATGGTGGACAGGTCTCCTGCTCTCTCCACTTCCATAAGACCGTCCGACCATATCTGGAGATGTTCACGGGTCTCATCGATAAACATGGATATATATTCTTTTGGCACACACGGTCACTCCCTACGCTGTACCTCCGAGTTAGCCTGCCGTGTCGCATGATCGGCGTCTCGATCAAGTCGGATATTCCATCTATACTGAGTTGTGGTCTATCCCGGAAAATCGGTCGTTCCTGCCGGTCGGAGTCATATATTGCGCCCCTGCTCAGACACCGCTGTGCTAAACTCGCGACGGGCGCAATATATGACTCCGACCGGAGCGGGCTTCGCACCAGTGAAAAACTCGCGGCGAGTTTTCATTGCTCCGATGGTGCTGCGCAGCGCTGAGATTTTGCTTCGCAAAACTCAGACAGGAAAGTCTATTACGTAATCAAGGTGATCTTAGCATAGACGTGGGCGATTTGTCACACTGCTGGTCATGATTCGGCTGTCACGACGGTTCCAACCGGTATTTGTGAGAAAAGCTGACAGTAATGTGCCTAAATAAAAAGACGCAACCGGGAACGGTTGCGTGAGAGTTCCAGTCTTGCGGATCTATTCCGCGAATGTCAGATTACCGTAGCTTGCAATCACCGTTTGGGTGTACACCCAACTAGTGGATGGGGTTTGCGCCGGATTGTAGAACACATAGGCGTTTGGCACCACATTGTCTCCGTTTAAGACAGCCTTGGCCGCTGAGGCATCCTGCGCTGTCGGCTGCACTTTCCATATCCAACCATTGGCGACGCAGGTGAATTGCGCATGCCCGTTGATGGTTTGGAAAATTACCCCCTGGATCGTGTTTGCATAATAGGGGTTGTGCATCCGATTCACAATCACATCGCCGACGGCGATTTTGGCATTCATTGGCTGTTGCCCGGCTTCGGCCGCGATAACGCGGGTCAGCCAATACAGGTCGCTGCCTCCGCTTGCCGACGTCGCAACGGACGTAGAACCAGAAGCGCCAGTGGCTGCAACGGGCGGCGACGTGTTTGCTTCTGGAACTTGAAGTATCTGACCGGGTTGCAGGTCTGTCGGGTTCACTTGCGGATTGGCGGCTTGCAATGCGTACCAGGATACTCCCAGACGCTTCGCGATCAGCCATTCGGTGTCGCCCTGCTGTATGATATACGTTCGGTTTGACGCCGTGCTGGCCGTAGTTGTCGTGGGAGTTGTGGTTGCCGTCTGCTGCGGAAGTTGCAACTGTTGGCCGATTTGCAGATTATTCGCCTGCAAGCCTGGATTTGCAGCCTCAAGGCTGGTCAGAGACACATGCTCTCTTTGACTGATGAGCCAGAGCGTGTCATTGGGGCTCACTGTATACAGTTGGGCTGCAAACGCCGGGGCGCCGAACAGCAATGAACTCAGCGACAGGGCGGCAATACTTATCATGCCCGCAATTCGTTTCTTTTGCATAGGACCTCCTCGGGGGTGTCTGCTCCCTGGGAACTGAGTCATGCGGAGCGATTTCCTCCACCATATCATGAGCGCGATACCCGGACTACCCGCAGTTTTTGCCAACGCTGGCAGACGCCTCTCGGCATGTCGGGGGTTATGCGGTGGTACAGGCGAGCTCGCGCGACGGGCGCGCAGCGACACAGCACCTCACAAATACCGTTAAAGCGACGGCATGCGCAGGGGGAAGTGATTACCGTGAAGGGAAGTTTGTCACACTGCTTGGGAAAACGTCTGGTCTGGTCGAAAACAAAAATCTGACAGACAGCAGCGTTCGACAGTGATCTGCGCGCCGGGATGCTATGGTCGAAGCGGGGGGTGTCCGGGCATGCGCACACGAGTCATGGAGGTGTGGTCGCCGCTGAAGTGGATTGGCATACGCTTTTATGTTGCGGACGAAGGGCAGTGGTACTTCAGGCTGGGAAAAGGCAGTCGACGACCATTGTAAGACGGCCATTGTAACTGTCACACGGTTCCAAGTGGTTGATGGCTGATGGCCCGCGCTTGCTGTGGGGTAATGTACCCCACTGCGACCATTCCCTGCAACACTTCGGCCTGTCGTATACGCGCCAAGCGGGGATCGGTCAGAGGGTCGTAGAGACTGGGCGCTTGCGGCAGACCCGCCAGGATTGCGCACTGCGCCGGCGTAAGATTCCATACTGGACGTCCAAAATATGTCTTTGCAGCCTGCCCGACACCGTAGGATCCTTGTCCGAGATAGACTTCATTCAAATATAGAGACAGGACTTCGTTTTTCGACATGGATCGACTGAGCATGATCGCGAGCGCGATTTGCTTGAGCTTGCGCGGGATGGTCTTGCGATCTGACAAAAATATGTCTTTCACCAATTGTTCCGTAATTGTGCTGCCGCCCTGAAGTGGTTTTCCATGCGTGATATCGACGACAAAGGCGCGCGCGATGCCTTCGAAATCGATCCCGTCATTGTGGTAGAAGCTGCGGTCCTCAGTCGCGATCAGCGCTAGTTGGAGGAAGATGGGAATGCGTTGAAGAGGAACGTAGCCGCCGTGCGCGGCGGCGATCTTTCGCACCCGGGCCACCAGTAGAGCTGGCATACGGGGATTCCATACGGATTGTACATAAAGCGCACTGGACACTGTGATTAAGAGGACAAGCGCAACGAGCGTGGAAAGCGCCTTTTTCATGTCGAATTCCTCCCGGCTTGGACGGCGGGCGATCAGCGAGATGACCTGGTGTTCCGGGATCGTTTGCGCATCTCACGGACGACCAAGTCATCCAGTTGCGATGACAGACTGATCATTAAGGGATCGTGGAGACTGCAGTTCTGATTAAACAGTTCTTCCATGAGTCCGCGCAGCACGGCCATCTGTTCGACTGTCTGAAACGCGTCCGCGGGCAGAGGATCACGGTCAGGGCGCGAGCCGTTTGTGTGCTTCGGCAACTGTTTAGCACCCGATTTCTCTATCGTAGTGTGTATTCGACCATATTCGGAATTAGTCGTCATCGTACCACAGTTTACGACAAATGTCCTGACAGTGTAGTGACGATGTGATGACAAGAGATCCGGATGTCTCTGGTCGAGCGGCCGATGCGCGCTGAATACAGTTCGGGTTCGCATGGGTGTTCCTGTACGATGTACGCTTATGCGTGCACCGGAGCGCTAAGTACTTGAGTGATTTCGGTGAGCGCGAGATCCAGTTCGTCTTTGGTTATGATGAGCGGTGGCGCAAAGCGAATTACATTTTCATGTGTTTCTTTACACAACAGGCCGCGTTCCATCAGTGCTTCGCAATAAGGACGGGCGGCGTGAGTCAGCTCTACGCCCACAAACAGGCCTTTGCCCCGGATGGACCGGATGGCGGGGTTACGGATCTGGCGGAGTTTTTCGATAAAGTATTGGCCCAGTTCCAGGGAACGTTGAGGCAGGTCTTCCTGTTCGATGACATCCAGGGCTGCGATGGCGCAGGCGCAGGCGAGCGGGTTGCCGCCAAAGGTGGATCCGTGGGAGCCCGGTTCAAAGACGCCAAGCACATCCCGGTTTGCCGCAACGGCTGAGATGGGCATCACGCCTCCGCCGAGCGCCTTGCCAAGCACGTAGACGTCCGGGTGCACGCCTTCCCAGTCACACGCAAACATCCGACCCGTGCGCCCGAATCCACTCTGGATTTCGTCGGCCACAAAAAGCACGCCGCTTTCCCGACAGAGTTCATAAGCCTGCCTGAGGTAACCTTCTGGCGGTATGATGATCCCCGCTTCACCCTGAATGGGTTCGACAAGGAACGCGGCTGTGTTTACAGTGATTGCCGTTTTGAGGGCGTCGATGTCGCCGTATGGGATGAGTTTGAACCCTGGAGTAAGCGGTCCGAATCCACGTTGATACTCGGGGTTTGAAGACATGGAAATGGCGGTCAGCGTGCGGCCGTGGAAATTGCCTTCGCAGACGATGATCTCGGCCTGCCCGGGGGCAACGCCACGCACGTCGTACGCATAGCGCCGTACGGCTTTCACCGCAGTTTCAACCGCTTCGGCTCCGGTGTTCATCGGCAGCACCATATCCTTGCCGGTGACTTCGGAAACTCGTTTGTAAAAGGCGCCGAGATTGTCGCTGTGAAACGCTCTCGAAGTGAGGGTCACGCGATCGGCTTGATCTTTTAGCGCCTGGATGATGCGCGGATGGCGATGACCCTGGTTGACTGCCGAATAGGCGCTGAGCATGTCCATATATTTGCGGCCGGCGGGATCATAGACCCAGACGCGTTCTGCTTTGGCGATGACGATGGGCAGGGGATGATAGTTGTGCGCGCCATACGTTTCCGTCATCGTGATGATTTCCTGTGAGTTCATATTGTGATCCCTCCTGTGTGATAGTATCGACGTTAACATCCATCCCAATGTGAACGGAGTGTCTCCAGATGAAATATTTTATGGGAATCGCGCCCCCCGCAGACATCCAGGCGCAACTAGACGATCTGCGTAGACGTTATCCTGGTCGGCACGCAGATCATATCGAACCGCACATCACCCTGATTCCGCCGGCAGACTACACGGAAACTGCGGAGTGGCTGCATGCACTGCAGAGTGTCCTTAAGAAACATGCGCCATTTTTTCTATCGTTGGGTTCCTGCGCGTGGTTTGGGCAGCGAGTTCTGTATCTGTCTGTTCTGCCGGCAGTCGCGAGCGAAGGCGCGCCTGTTCCTTCCACCGACCCCCTGGGGATGTTGCGCCAAGACTTACTGGACCGCACCAACTCCTGGCGCGCGCAGTGCGGTCTTGGTTCGCAGAGTGAGGAACGACCGTTTCGTCCTCATGTAACCCTGGCCATGTCGTCATTTGGAACAGGGTTTGACGACATGAAGAAACTCGCGCGCGAAGCCGATGAACTCAGCAGGGCGTTGGCGTCTTTTCCCGTCAATGCCGTCCGCGTATATGCGCGTCAAAAGGCCCGTTGGGAACGTTATGATGATCTTGCGCTTGCCGGTTCCAACGTTTGACCGCAGCGCGGCTTACAGGAAATGCTTCCGCAGGGCGGCCGTCAGTTGCGCCGTTACGTCGTCTGTGCTGTGTCCTTCGATTTGACGCCGTTCGATCAATTGTAAAAACTGTCCGTCCTTCATGAGCCCAATCGAGGGCGACGAAGGCGGATAGTTCGTAAAATAGGTGCGGGCTTTTTTGGTAGCTTCGACATCCTGACCGGCAAACACAGTCACCAGGTGGTCGGGTTTAGGACCTTGCGCCAATGCCGCAGCTACAGCGGGGCGCGCAATGCCCGCAGCGCACCCGCAAATCGAATTGACGACAATCAGGGTTGTGCCAGAGCTGTTCTCAAGCGCCTGTTCGACCGCCTCGGGTGTCCGCAGTTCCTGGAAACCGATCTGCGTGAGTTCTTCGCGCATGGGTTGAATGATCTCCAAAAAGATCGGTGAATCGTATGCCATGAGTATCCGTGCCTCCCTTTCATGCGGAGTAACACTGATTATAGCACAACGGAAAAACCGTGTGCACGGCGTCGGCAACGATGAGACGATGAAGTCAGTCATTCCGGAACGGCGTCGTCAGTGTCCATTTCTTCAAGATAGAGAAGCTTGGAATCCTCGTCGTAGGCAAACAATTCCGCATAGCGACCCCAACTGATCAGCGTGTCAAGTTGCGTTTCCGCTTCTTCCCGACCCAGATTTTTTTGAAGAATCTCGAGGAAAAATTCGCGGGGCATCTGACTGTTGCGTTTGGACTGCAAGACCCAGAGGATGCGCTCCATGAACGGCACATACCTCAGCGACTGTTCGCGAAAGATGGTTTTTCGCTCCAGAACTGTCGCGTCGGCGAGCTTCCGGCCAATCGGCGTCAAGTCAAAGTCGCCGGATGACACGGTCGCAAATTCAAAGATTCGGCATGTCTCCACAATCGGCAGCAGATCTTCCAGGTCAAAGGCCAGCGATTCACCGATCTTGTAGAGATCCACCCGCCCGCCCAAGTCGTCCACCAATTCGATGAAACCGGTCACTGCTCCTGGAGCGACGTCGGGAATGATCGTTATCTTGCGGACCGTGGGAGCGCTCGTTTCCGCCACGATTGCCTTGGCGTCTTTCGCCTGAGTGAGAATCGAGTACAATTCGTCCACGAGGCGGGTGAAGGGATCGGACTTGCGGTCGCGCCAGTGCGGGAGGGGGATCTGCATGTTGTTCACAATACGCGCTGGATCTCTGGATAACACCAGGGCGCGGTCAGCCATATAGACAGCTTCCTCAATGCCGTGCGTGACAAGAACGATCGCTTTCGTCGGAATTTTACCCATCTGCCAGAGTTCCAGAATATCGCGCTTGAGGTTTTCCGCCGTCAGTACATCGAGCGCTGAAAATGGTTCGTCCATGAGCAGTATGTCCGGTTCCATGACGAGCGCTCTGCCGATTCCCACGCGCTGCCGCATGCCGCCGGACAGTTCTTTGGGGTACGCGCCTTCAAATCCGTCAAGTCCGATCATGTCAATGGCCGCGATCGCTTTGTCCCGCTTCTGCGCCCGGGTGATGGTCGCGTACCGCAACCCCAGTTCGACATTTTCCAGAACGGTGAGCCAAGGGAACAAGGCGAAGGACTGAAACACCATGCTGACGCCGGGGTTGGTTCCGCTAAATGGCTGACCCCTGTATAAAACCTGTCCAGTGGTCGGCTGAATCAGTCCGGCAATAATGCGCAACAGTGTACTTTTGCCCGATCCCGAGGGGCCCAGCAGGGCGACAAAATCGCCTTCCGTCACCCGCAGGTCAATATCGCTCAAGACGTGAAACTGGTTGCCGTTTGCTCCAGAAAATACCTTGGAGAGATTCTTGACTTCAATCAATGTGGCGGCAGTCAAGCCAAACGCCTCCTTTCCCGTGCGAAACAGTGATAGAGCGGACGTTCCCAGTGAGCATGGGGTTAATCCAGACGATATTTGGTCTCGGCGAGCCTGTATAGCGGTCGCCACAGAATCCGGTTAACGATCACGACAAATATCGACATGACAGCGATGCCGAGTGTAATCTGCGCCCAGTTGCCGTCTGTCGTGGCGTGCACGATATACGCGCCGAGCCCCGAAGCAGACAGTGTATGCGATTTCCACCTGGTTGCCTCAGCCACGATGCTGGCGTTCCAGGCGCCGCCGCTTGCCGTGATCATCCCTGTAATCAGATTGGGGAAAATGGCGGGCAAAATAAGCGTTTTCCACCGTGTGAGGCTGCTCAGGTGAAGAATCGACGACGCTTCGCGCAACCCGCTTGGAATGGCCATGGCGCCTGCAATCACGTTAAACAGGATATACCACTGTGTGCCAAGCATCATGAGCAGTACGGAGCCTATGTTCAGGTTGAAGTGCCAGGCCACATAGAACATGGTCACGAAAGGAAACACCATGTTGGCGGGGAAGGACGCGGCGACCTGGACGACCGGCTGAGCGATGCGGGACAGGCGGCTGTTTAACCCGATGACGACGCCGACAGGGATTGCCCAGAGCGCGCCCAAGGCGGTAGCGGCAATGACGCGCAGGAACGTGTAAAAACCCACCTGGAACGCGTTCAAAATCTGTGTCCAGCCAAGTTGAACAACCTGGTGAACGGCTCCGACGGTGAAGCGGGCGCCGAAAAGAACAACAAGCGCAAGAAAGATCCAGGAAGTCTGTTTGGGGAGCCGCACCATTCGTTTTCGCCGGGGAATCGACAATCTGGCCATGGTCCTCCCAATCTTCGTCGGCAGACTGGCGAGCGGTCGGAAGATGGCCGCAAGCACGGCTTGTACCCATTCGGAACGCCGCAGCAATTGCAAAAACCAGGACGTGGGTTCGTTCTCCGAGTCGTTGACGTCGAGCTTGTATTTTTGCGACCACGCGACGATCGGACGCCACACAAACTGATCGACGGCCACGATCACGATGATCATGGTCGCGATACTGTACAGCATGGCCTGCACATCGCCCTTCAGATACGCCTTGGACATATACGATCCGATACCGGGCAACTGAATGTTTTTATGGAGCACAGTGATTGATTCTGAGGCGGCGAGGAAGAACCAGGCCCCGCCGAAGGACATCATGCTGTTCCATACGAGACCGATCATGCTGGACGGCACTTCCAGTTTGATGAAGCGCGCCCAGGGCCGCAATCGATAGATGTCTGCGGCTTCTTTGAGGTCATTGGGCATTATGGTTAGCGAGTGGTAAAAGCTGAAAGTCATATTCCATGCCTGGCTTGTGAAGATGGCGAAGATACAGGCGCATTCAGCGCCAAAGAGATTGCCGGGGAACAGGGCCAGGAACCCAGTCACCGTAATCGACAAAAAACCCAGGACGGGTACGGATTGCAGTATGTCGAGCGCGGGAATCATGATGCGCTCCGCAAATTTGTGATAGGCCGCAATGCGGCCATATACGAGAGAGAACGCCAAGGATAGCGCGTACGCAATGAACATGCGCATGAGCGACTGTCCCGCATAGTAGGGCAGGTAGATGGGATTCAGATGAATGACCGGCTGGTTCGTGGAAGACAAAGGCACCACCATGCTCCTGCCCATGTCGAGAATGGCATAGAGCGCGCCTACAATGATAATGGTCACCAGCAGGTCTGGCCAACCGATGCGATGCTTTGTCCGGATGTACAAAAACAGGCGGTTCATCCCGTCACCTCAGTCCGTATGCCAAGATTCATTGTACAATATATCCTGGCAACGGTGCGCGGGATGAGCCTGCGCAAACGGTTAGGGATCAGGACTCAGCCGTGAAGGCCCGCGTCTTGCGGTTCTTGAGGCGTTGTTTGCGCCAGAAGTACACGCACAGCGCCACGAGCGCCACAAGGACAGCGACTGAAGGAGCCGGATGTGTCACGACGAGACCCAGGATCACATGCCAATAGGTGCTCAGGGTTGCGCCGATCAGAACAAACAGCGCGCTCCACAGTGCGGCCGAAATAATCGTGATGATCACGTACAGCCAGATGCGCATTTTATTCATACCGGCCACGTAGGCGATCAGAACGCGAATCCCGGCGATGAAACGACCCAGTCCGACGATAGAGAGGGAATACTTTTCAAAGGCGCGTTCCGCTTTGTCAAGTTTAGCCTCGTCCAGCTTCACATAACGTCCGTAGCGCAGCAGAACGGGCCGACCAACATAAAAACCGATGTAGTAGGCGATGAGCGATCCAGTGAAGGAGCCCAAGGTGGCGAACACCAGCAGCGGAAACAGATGCAAAACGCCTCGATGCCACAATATGCCTGACAGGATCAGAATTGTTTCTGCGGGAAATGGGATCAAAAGAAATTCCAGTATCAGGGCGATTACAATGCCGAAGTATCCATAATGTGCCAGAAGCGCGTGCGGAGACATGAAACCCATCCTTTATGGCAATTTGGCGGCGTGTGTCACACTCTCGGCCACATACTTGAGAGACGAACCATTCCGCATATTTGTTCGAACGGATTTGTAATGAGAACTCATCGGCGATATCTTGCGACGGCAGGCGCCCACCCGGATTGTACCATTCATGTAGCCTGCTTGCGGCGGTTTGTTAGGAGTGATTTGCGCAACCCCTGGTGCATACTTCTTCAGTTCGGGGGTCATATTGCCAGTATGCGCGCCTGAATGCGCTCATAGTTCGTCAAGAGAGTGGGGTCCTGGCAGTGTCTTATGAGCAAAAATGGTTCCGCCATGAAAGAAAATGGCTGCGCCTGTTGGCGCTTGCGAGTCTGGGAACGCTCGTTGGATTAGCGCTGCAAACGGGAGTATCGGCGGCGGCCACTGGAGCAAAGCCGCACACGACACAGACAGACGGAATGCCGAGACCGCATCAGGCAACCGTCACAGCGCCGACTGTGGAATATACGATCGTGACCAATGAAATCAAGTCCGCGCCCAAAGGACATCCCGCGATTGCAGTGTACCGCTTTGATCCAGGTGTGATCGTGGTCCATCGCGGCGACGATGTGGCGCTCCATTTTTATGGAGTAAAAGGGCCGGTGCATCCCATAACGATTGAAGCATACGGCGTCAAGACGTCCGTCTCCCGGGGAGAGATGAAAACCGTGAGATTTTTCGCGACACATGCCGGGTATTTCCCGATCGTGTGCGAGATTCACCGGACGGTGGAGCAGCACGGTCCGATGGTTGGCATGCTCGTCGTGTTACCGTAAAACGTTCATGACCGAACCTCTACTCTCCTTTTCCTGGGTCCTGTATAATTGGGCGTGACAGTTAGCCTCGTGAACTTGCGTCTAGCCATACGCCTTGAAATATTCTTGAAAACGCAGGTCTGAGCCGGTTCAAGTCGGCCCTGTGTTATTAAGCCGTTTTCAAGCCGGGGAGATTAAACTGGATCCGGAAGTCTGGAGGGAAGGGGTGAAGCGATGCGCATCCTGATTGTCGATGACGAGGTAAAGTTGACTCAGGCGCTGGCGCAACTGCTCTCTGAGCAACAGTACGCAACGGACGTCGCCCATGACGGAGTGACTGGACTTGACATGGGGCGCGCTGAAGTCTATGACGTTCTTATCATTGATGTCATGTTGCCTGGCATGTCCGGATATGACATCGTGCGCACCCTGCGAGATGAAGGAGTCTCAACGCCGATGCTGTTGCTCACAGCGAAAGATGCAGTTGACGACCGTGTCCATGGACTCGACAGCGGCGCCGATGACTATTTGGTCAAACCGTTTGCCACCACTGAACTGCTCGCGCGGATTCGGGCCTTGACGCGGCGTACTGGCGATGTGATGGGAACCAAAGAACTGGTGGTTGGCGAGTTTCGTCTCAATTTGTTGACGCGGCAGGTCACCTGTCGCGACGTGGTCCTTCATCTGACGGCCAAGGAGTTTCAACTGTTGGAACTCTTCCTGCGTAATCCGGGTCAGGTATTGCCGAAGGAACTGATTCTCGATCGTGTATGGGGACTCGAAGCGCCGCTCGATACCAATGCAGTGGAGATTTACGTCCACTTTCTGCGCAAAAAACTGCAGTCTATGGAAACGGCGGGCGGTGAAGGCATGGGTTGCAGCATAGACACCGTCCGCGGTGTTGGCTATGTGCTAAAGGGGCTATAATATGTTGTTCACCCATGCGCGGATCAAACTGACACTTCTGCTGGTGACCATTTTCGCTCTGTTGTATGTGATGGTGGCGGTGAGCATTTACGAGGTCACCGATCGGCTTACCATGAGGGAGTTGGACCTACAACTGAGTTCGCAAAGCTTTCCGCTGGTGCGGCGGGCGTTGCTGTTTCTGGAGGGTCCCAGCGCTCTGCGCACTGGGATCTTGTTGGAACATCCATATTCCGCATTGTCCCGTCACCCGCTGATGGTGATCCGGAATCCCCAAGGGGCCGTACTGTTTGCTGACAACAGTTCCCTGGCGTCCAGTCTTCCCTTTTCTCTGGCAGGCATGCATCACAATGTGCTGTTTTCGACAGTTTACTTACGCACATTGCGCATACACACTCTGGTCATGACCGTTCAACTGGAAGGAGCCAGCGGCAGTGTGGCTGGCTATGCGCAGTTTGTGATCGACATTGACCGCGATATGGCTCTGCTCAGTCGCTTGATCAGTGTTCTTTTGTGGGTGGGAGTCGGCGGCATCGTCTTGGCAACCGGCGTGTTTTTTGTTGCTTCGGAACGCGTATTGCGACCGATTCGCCGGTCTTGGGAGCGACAGCAACAGTTTGTCGGCGACGCCTCGCACGAACTGCGGACCCCCCTTGCCGTTATTCAGGCGAATCTGGACATTGTCCTGGGGCATGCGGATCAGAGTGTCATGGACAATCTGGAGTGGATCAACCACGCCAAATCAGAGTCGCGACGGTTGGTGCGACTCACGGGCGATCTGCTGACTCTCGCAAAGGCGGACTCACACCAGACGCTGATCGCGCATGAGCGGGTTCGATTGGACGAAATCGTCCTGGAGGTGTTTGACACGTTGCAGGTATTCGCGGAAGCTAAGGGCATCGGTATGCATGTGGACATTCAAGGGGACGAGGTGGCGCCTGGACAGAATGCGAATGCAGCGCCGAACTCCCCCGGTGAAGCTCACAGTGGGCATGAGGGCGACGCCGAGGGTGCAATCTCCGTGTGGGGCGATTCCGGTAGACTTCATCAACTGTGCGTCATTTTGATTAACAATGCGATTCAATATACGCAGGAAGGCGAAATTCGCATCCGCCTGACGCGGATTCGCCAATCGGCTGTGCGCCTTGAGGTGGAGGACACAGGCATGGGCATTGATGCGAACGATTTGCCGCAGATCTTCGATCGGTTTTACCGCGCCGAGAAATCGCGCAGTCGAGGAGGGTCTGGCGCAGGGCTCGGACTCGCCATCGCCAAGTGGATTGTCGACAGTCATCATGGACGCATTGACGTCGACAGCAAAGTGGGGCAGGGCACTATATTTCGCGTGACCCTGCCAACAGATCGCTAACGCGACGCCTGATCTAACCGGGGGAGGAACTATCTGATGAAATTTGATGCTTCGTACTATCCTTACGCGTCTCGCCGTACAACTGTGTTTGCAAAGCGCGGCATGGTCGCCACAGGGCAACCGTTGGCTGCGCAGGCCGGTCTTCAGATCCTGCAGCAGGGAGGCAACGCGATCGACGCCGCGATTGCTGCGGCAGCCTGTTTGACGGTGGTCGAACCGACCTCCAATGGCATCGGGAGCGACCTGTTTGCCATCGTCCATAAAGACGGCAGCCTGTATGGTCTAAATGCCAGCGGACCCGCTCCGCAACTCATGTCCGCTGAGGCGGTCCGCAAGGCGGGTTACGATGCGCTGCCGCGGTTCGGCGTGCAGCCCGTCACAGTACCAGGCGCACCTGCGGGGTGGGCGGAGCTTTCCAGGCGACTTGGTCGATTGCCTTTGACGACTGTCCTTGAGCCGGCCATCGCTTATGCAGAAGAGGGATTTCCGCTGTCACCAGTTCTCGCAAAATCGTGGGCGCGCGCCTTTGACGTGTATGCAAAGCATCTGAAAGGACCAGAGTATGCAGCCTGGTTTGCGACATTCGCGCCGCAAGGACGCGCTCCAAAGCAAGGGGAAATGTGGCGGTCGCCGCATCATGCCGCGACCTTGCGCGCGATCGCGGAGACTGGAGCGCTGTCTTTTTATCAGGGGGAACTCGCCGAGCGCATGGAACAATGCTTCAAAGAGTTCGGCGGCTATCTCCGGGCGGCCGATTTGGCGGCGTACAGGCCAGAGTGGGTGAATCCGATCAGCGTTTCTTATCGCGGGTACGACATTTGGGAACTTCCGCCCAATGGGCAGGGGCTGGTCGCGTTGATGGCGCTGAACATGCTGCAGCACGATGAGTTTACTGTCAAGGAGACGCCTGCCACTTACCATCGCCAAATCGAAGCCATCAAACTCGCATTCGCGGACGCGCTTGAATTCATCACCGATCCGACTCATATGACCGTTTCGGCGGAGATGCTGTTATCACAGGCTTACGCGCGGAGCAGACGGGAACTCATCGGCGAGCGGGCTGGTGAACCGACGGCGGGATCGCCTCCGCGCGGCGGAACCGTCTATTTGGCGACGGCGGATGCGGATGGCGCGATGGTTTCGCTGATTCAGAGCAACTACATGGGGTTTGGTTCTGGCATTGTGGTGCCTGGAACAGGTATCAGCATGCAAAATCGCGGTCACACGTTTTCGCTTGACAGCACAAGGGCCAACTATCTGGAACCAGGCAAGCGCACGTATCACACGATTATTCCCGGGTTCGTTACGCAAAACGGTCGAGCGATCGGTCCGTTCGGCGTGATGGGGGGATTCATGCAACCGCAGGGGCATGTGCAAGTGATCATGAACGCCATCGACTTTCATCTGAACCCGCAGGCGGCTCTGGATGCGCCGCGGTGGCAGTGGACGAAAGGCCGCGCCGTGGAACTGGAACGGAGTGTTCCAGAGCATGTCGCGCTTGAGTTGAAGGAGCTTGGTCACGACGTGCATCTGGCGCTGGACAGCGGTGGGTTTGGCCGAGGACAGATCATTTGGCGCGATGAGTCGGGCGTGCTGGCGGGTGGAACAGAGGGGCGCACTGACGGCGCCATTGCGGCGTGGTAACGCGCGAAGACGCAATGTCTGAGATGGTCCACAAATAAGCGGTTCGCCATACGATATACAAAATCGATCTAGGAACAGCGTGACAGCGTTCCAAAGGCGGGTTTGGCGTATGGTGAGTGAACGTCTGAGGTCACAGGTGCTGCAAGCTTTCAACATCGACGTACGGCTGGCACGGACAGTCAAGTCGGGCGTCTATCATCTTGTGGACGGACGCGACAGACAGTATTGCCTGAAGCGAATGGCCTATTCACGGGCGCAATTGCGTTGGATGGGGCGGGCGCTCGGTATCGTGAGGGGCCGCGGATTCGCACAGTTTGCGTGGGGGCCCGTGGCGCGGTTGCCGGGTCACGAAACGTTATACGTCCTGACCCCATGGTTACAGGGATCCACCCCATCACCGTCCGACCGCGGGGCGCTCGCGGCTTGCGCCGCCGCGCTGGCGAAGTTTCACCGCGCCGGGCGAACTCGACGGATCGTTCAACCGGGCGCGAAGCAGGAACTGGGGCAGTGGCCCGTGTTCTTTCAGTCAGGACGGGAGATACTCAAACAGGCGATTGCGGGATCAGGTCCATTTCGGCACTCCAGCGCGCTGAGCGCTGCGCTTGGCCCGTATAAAGATGATTTGCTGGAACGGACCAGTAAAGCGTTCCAACGACTCACCGCAGCCGATTACCCTTCTCTGGTTCGCGCGGCGCGCGCGACAGGTTCCCTGTGCCATGGCGACAGTGGACCCGCCAACTTTGTGCTCACAAAGAGCGGTCCACACCTGATCGACTTCGAGACGCTGCGGATCGACTTGCCGGTCTATGATCTGTTTCGGATGATTCGTCTGACCGGGAAGAATACAGATTGGGACTTCTCGTTTACCCGGGCCATATTGGACGGATATCGTCACGCCTCCCCGCTGCGGCGGGCGGATTGCGATCTGTTGGCTGGTTGGATGTTATTGCCGTATAAATCAGTCAAGATATTACGACGTGCGGCGCGGACGCCCCTGGATGAGCACCGAGCGCCGGCGCTCAAGCTGGAACGCGTGTTGCGGCGGGAGGCGCAGATCCGCCAGTGGGTGATGGAGTTGGATCATTATGCGCACGAACTGCGCTAGTTACGAGGGTCAATCACGAGCGGTGGTCATAACGACCCTGCTCTTTTTGGCATCAATCCAGACATATGGGTCTGGTGACCGACTAATCCCTACGGAAACTGGGCGCCCATTTTAATGGACCGAGTTTCCTCCTTGCTGTTTTTTGCATATTCAAATATCAGCGGCCGCCTAGCTTGGAGGACAACGGTTGGCGCAGTTGCATTCGGAGGATGTTATCGCAAGAGAGGGGATTAACATGGTAATTGCAAGTCGGTTTCTACGAGTTACGACACCATATATGCAAGGACCAGATGTCATTGCAGTTCAAAGGCGTCTTCTCGTGCTTGGGTACTATACCGGTCCGTGGGATGGCATCTACAATACTGACACGCAGCAAGCCGTTATAAAATTCCAACAGGCCAGTGGACTTCATCCGGATGGAATTGTTGGTCCCATGACGTGGACTGCCCTTGGAACAGGGGAAGTGCAATGGGGTGGGGGTCGTTACCATATCAACGTTGATAATGTTCGAAACATACTTTTCCTGTATGATGCCGGCAAGATTACGGCGAGTTATCGAGTATCGACCGGAAAAAACAGTACGCCAACCCCACTTGGGGATTGGGTGATAACTGAAAAATATCCCAATCCAGGAGGGGAATTTGGTGCGGCGTGGATGCGTCTTTCTGTCCCCAATGGGGGATACGCTATCCACGGTACAAACGATCCACAGGATATTGGTCGTTCCGTCAGTCATGGTTGTATCCGAATGAATAACTCGGATGTAACACAATTGTACAATATCGTACCGATTGGAACACTTGTAACGATCACAGGACAAGTAATCACTCACCGAGTTCTACATTTAAACGTGTCACCTGGACCGGACGTAACCGAGGTACAAGATATGTTACAAGCCCTTGGGTATTATCGCGCTCCGCTTAGTCGTGTGTTTGATGGTAATACGGACGCCGCAGTACGGTCATTTCAAAGAGATCAACAATTAGTTGTAGACGGGATTGTGGGATCTAAAACGGCAGTTAGGTTGCAAGCTGCGTACGATATTGCGCGCGGGGATATTCATCCATAGTGGCATTCAGTAGTGGTATATGCGCTGGACAACAAAAGCCTCGCTGTACACCGAGGCTTTTGTTGTCATCGAACCATACTAAGTACCGTTAAGCTCCGTGGTGGACTTTCATGCCTGAGTTTTGCGAAGCAAAATCTCACCGCTTCGCGCCACCATCAGGGAATGAAAAGGCGCGGCAAGGTTTTTCGCAAATACAAGGCCCGCTCGGGGAGGAGTCATATATTGCGCCCGTTGCGAGTTTAGCGACAGCGCTGTCTGAGCAGGGGCGCAATATATGACTCCGACCGGCACGGACGATCTATTTTTCGGGATAGACTTTCATGCTGCTACGCAGCACCAACAACCGGGTCGAAAATGCGCCTGCGGCGATTTTCCGGGATAGACTGCCATACTTGGTCGTAAGTATGTTTACATAACATCATTTGATCAATGACCAATGGTGTGTGGCATGGTATGTTGGGTTACGGCGCTGATCAGTGACTCATAGATTACAGGAGGATAACCGATGAAACGTGGAATAGCAGTAATAACAATGGTTACGCTTCTTGGCACGTCTGCTCCATTGGTATACGCAAATACAACGGCATCCACTCAAACCGTGACTAATGTTGCAACCATCGGTATGAATCAGCCTACCGTCTGGATTGTTAAAAGTGGAGATACTCTGTGGAAAATTTCGCAAAGTACAGGCGTTCCAGTTGCACAAATCGCTCAATACAACGGCATTACGAACATGGCTTCAATTTACGTCGGGCAAGGCTTGAAAATCCCCAGTATCTGGACTGTTAAATCGGGTGATACCCTTTGGAAAATCGGACAGGCTACAGGTTCCTCTGTGCCAAGCATCGTGCAAGCGAACGGTGTCACCAATGCGGATCAAATCCAAGTTGGGTCTAAACTAATTATCCCAAGAGGAACCGCTGCTTATACAGTTCAATCTGGAGATACCCTTTGGAAAATTGCCCAAGCAACAGGCGTCACTGTTCAGGCTTTGGTGCAGGCGAACGCGTTAAGTAATCCCGACAGCCTAACTGTTGGGGAAGTCCTGAAAGTTCCATCGGCTACAACTGCTACGGAAACGGGTGGCACAGCTACTGGTGCCGCTTCGGCAGCGCCGACAACAGGCTCGGCCTCAAGTGGTGGATCGGCTTCCGGATCGAGTCTGACCACGCCTCGGCAAGATGTTGCGGTTGTATTGTCGGATGGAACCAAAGCACAGCTGCCGTACAGCTATGAAGATGCCAATGGCATGAAGATAACGTTCAACTCGATGTCGCGTGAAACGCTGACTGTAACAGTGACCAACACTGACCCGGTCAACAATTGTGTAATCCAGCCAAAACTCTGGTCGATCACTGCGGCTGGCGGTTATTCGGAGACTACGCCGATTTACGTATCCCCAAGCCTCATACCGGGTTATTTCAGTGGTAACCAGTATGCCTCGATAGCCCCTGGCCAATCCATTACGGGAACAATTGGATTCGGTGCCTTTAGCGCTGACAATGGGCAGTTTACCCTGCATTTTGGCTTCGCCAAAGGCGATTTGCAGGGCGATCTCTCCGTAGTTACCGAACAAGATTCGGTGACGTTTGCTACGGGGACGAACGCGACCGGCGCAACGGCTGTTTCAACGCCGGCGTCGGACGAAGCCGTAACCGTCAATGCGGCTACTGCTACGACGGTGACTGGAGCTACAGATGCAATTTGGGTGGGAACTTCCCCGATGGCTTTGACGGGAACCCCCACGTATCAGGTCACGGCTGTACAAGGTGGAGATGCCAGTACTGCCTCAGTTGACCCAACAACACATATGTTTACGGCCCAAGCGCCAGGCACCTACCGAGTCTCCGCAACAGTAAATGGGATTGCGTCCACGACTGCCAATTCTGCGGTGATCAATGTGATTGGATCTCCAGCTACTATTAACATGGGATCAAACACCGTTCAATTCGCTTATAATCCAACTACATTCACATTGGATGGCGCCGTTAAGGATCAGAGCGCAACGGGTGTGCCCTATGCAACGGTGACCTACTCAAGTGATAACCCAAGTGTGGTATCTGCTAATGGCACTGCAACGAGCGATCAATACGGTAACATTGCAATACCCATTTCGTTATCTGCGATGGGAACGGCTCACATTACCATCACTGCTGGCTCCGTCTCAACCGTCGTGACCGTCAACGTCACGGCGCCTGGCGCGTAAGCTCCGTCGGCATATCTCATAAAAGGGGCCTGGCCTGCTCTTGAGAAAGCCGCCTTCGTTTCGGCTACAGACGCTGAAGCGAAGGCGGCTTTTAGTATGAGTACAGCACTGTTGAACACCGCACGTACAATCCAAATTCGTGCCTTCCCTTCGCATCGGAGTGAGTGATCAGGCATAAGCTTAACGAGTGTTGATTCTGGGCGGGATTCTGTCGGGAGGGTGCCAATTTGGATGAAAGACATCATAGACCAAAGTCATTTTCCCCTGAAAATAGAGAGTTGCCTTTAACAATGCCGATCGAGCGGGTCACGCCTGTCTCCTTATTTTATCGACGTAATCACATGCCGTATCCACGGGTTGACGTTCGGAAGTGGCATCTAAGCGTAACAGGATATGTCAAGGCACCACTTCGGTTGACCTACAACGACTTATTGCTTCTTCCACAAATCACACTAAGCGTGACATTAGAATGCGCAGGAAATAAACGTGCTTTGTGGAACCCCAAGACACTTGGGGAGCAGTTTAAATTAGGAGCAATCAGCAATGCCGTATGGACCGGTGTTCCTCTGTCTACCGTTCTGAATTTAGCTGGTGTCCGGCCGGAAGCTAGAGATGTTGTTTTTGAGGGAATGGACATAGGATACAGACCCGATATGCCCGCCTCATTATCATATTCTCGCAGCCTACCCCTAACCAAGGCGCTAGCCCCAGATACGCTGCTGGCCCTTTGCATGAATTTCGAACCTCTGTCCATTTACTACGGGTTTCCGGTTCGTCTTATTGTTCCCGGATGGTACGCGATGGCGTCAGTCAAATGGCTTCGACGTATTGTGGTGATCGATCACTCCTTTGACGGTCCGTACCAAACTCGTGATTATGTCTTTTATACCAGACCAAACGACTACACACACGGTATTCCCGTGACCGAAATGCAAGTAAACTCGAGCATTGCATATCCGATTGACCAGCAGACAATACGACATGGCCGCCACACTGTTTATGGCATCGCATGGTCAGGGACTGCCAAGGTGGTTGGCATACATATCAGTACGGACGGCGGTGGTACATGGCAGCCGGCCGATTGGCTTGACCCTGAACAACCATACACTTGGCGGCGTTGGAACTTTGCTTGGATGGTACAACACCCTGGAGAATACACCCTTATGTCTCGCGCTACGGATGAACTCGGAAGAGTTCAACCTCTGCAGGCCGTATGGAACGTACTAGGTTACATGAACAATTCTATTCATCAAGTTAAAGTTTACGTCGAGTAAGTCACATAAATAAAACTGAACAGTGAGAAGCCAAAATCCGTCTTGCGGTCTGAAAGGAAATGTTTGAGATCCTCGTACTGCCCTTACACTGGATGGGAGGCGCTCCTATCGCGGGCGCGACGCGACGAGAAGGGTCGCTTTCGCCTCTCTGAGAACGTCGTGGCCAGAGCGATCGCATTGCGAGAACGGTATGGCTTGGTCGCACAAGGCAACGGATGCGGTTGTGGATTTGGTTACAGCAACATCTCGGTGGGCGGCGCCATGCTGACATCGCGCTAATCGTCACGACGCGAGACGCGCATCGGCTGGCGATCCATCAAATCCAAAACCTGCACAATCGGATTGCTGACCGTTGCGGACTGCGCGAGAAGGTCAGTCCACGCACGATGAGACACACTTTAGCGACGATCTTATTGACCAGGGCGCGCCGTTGGTAGTCGTGCGATCGATCCCGGGTCATGAGAAACCGGAAACGACGCACCTGCACGTAACACTGAGTGGCATCGCTCGCCAGCAGTCGTTTCAACGGTACTTTGTACAGTGACGGCAAGGGTTTGACCGGAGCGACACACTGACGTACAGTTAACGAGGAGGGAACATTCCTTTTTATGGTCAATGTCGCTAACGGGCAGGTTAACTACAAAATGACGGAGGGAGGATATGGTGGATGAATTTCATCGTTGCAAGTATCGTTGTGGTTTGTGCAATTTGTGTCTATTTAGTCTGGTTACGTCCGTGGCAACTCAGGTGGGGAGCGACAGACGAAGAAGTTGCTCGTACCATGACTGGAGACGACATCGTACCCAAACCCACGTTTAATGCAACACGCGCCGTTACGGTGGAGGCATGTCCCGAACATATTTGGCCATGGTTGGTGCAGATTGGATGCAAACGTGCGGGTTGGTATAGCTACGACTGGATTGACAATCTCGGGATTCGCAGTGCTGATCGAATTCTTCCGAAATTGCAACAAATCTACGTGGGGCAATTGATTCCTCTCAGTCCAGACGGAAGGGTAGGATTATTCGTCAGAGATTTTGCCGAGGTCAAATGGATATTGTGGGGCGACAAGAAAAATGAAACTACGTGGTACTGGGGGCTGTATCCTATGGACTCCAACAGTGCACGTCTGATTACTCGTGTTCACCTCAAGTATAGATGGTTTTCCCCAGCCATTATCTTTTCGCTCCTTTTGGATGTAGGTGACATCATCATGATGCGCAAGTGTATGCTAGGAATCAAGCAACGAGCGGAATCGTTAGCAAAGGAAGGCACGGCGTGAGTACTGCTCAACTTGAGTGAATGTAATAGACGTACCGAACCCTGATCGGTCCGCGTCGAAGCTTCATTGTAGAAAGTCCGGAACAAATACGCGAGTATTTCTGAATCGCGGAATATCGACAAAATAGTGGCTCCATTTGCTACTGTACCTAGCGGGGACGAATGTCCAATACGTAAACCAATGAGTTTCGGGAGGTGTTAGTTCTGGCGACGAGATTTAGGCATATTGCTCGGGCGGTCATCGTCAAAGATAATAAATTATTGATCGCTAAGATGAAAGGGTCACATTCATTTCTGCCTGGCGGAGGCGTTGAACTAGGAGAAGGAGCAAAATCAGCTTTACGACGGGAACTGCAAGAGGAATTAGGGATTGAATCTTGTTCAGTTGGTAGGTTTCTTGGGGCAATGGAGGTCTTTATCGAAGAGGTTTCGAATAAGGCTTATCTCCACGAAGTATGTCATTTGTTTGAAGTTCAGGTTGACTCGCTAACCCCATCCAGTAATCCAGAGTCCAGAGAATCTCACCTTGAGTTTTATTGGATAGAGTTTAACGAAGAGAATCTTGTGAGCCATAATGTTTTGCCTACAGTGATCCAAAAAACGCTTCCGTCACTTTATCAGCGAAACATCCAATGGGTTAGTTCATTTGAGGGAGAAACCCGCAATCCTTACTGATCTAACGGGTGCAGATACGCACGAACGTGACCATGGACACAACAATTAAACTTCAATGATCGTCTGTGTCTGCAACTTCTTCCCCTTTTGCGTGCGACAAAAACCAAGTGTATAACTTTGGATTGTCATATGTCTCTGTCCAAGAGTCATGATTTGCCTCCGAATAGACGGTAAATTCTACATCTCCACCGCACTCCCTCAGGGCGTCCACCAACGTCTCGGACTGCGAAATAGACACAACGGCGTCCTTTGCCCCATGGAATGCCCACACCGGAACATTTTTCAGTCGTTCAATTTTCTCCTTCCGACCGCCTCCGCAAATGGGCGCAATGGCGGCAAACCGATGGGGAGCTTCCATGGCCAGCATCCACGTTCCAAGCCCGCCCATGCTGAGTCCAGTCAAATACACGCGAGCAGGATCGATGGCATAATGCTCCATAATCTCGTCAAGCAGCGCGAGTAAGCTATCGAACTCGTAAGTCCAATCCGTGTTCGCAGGACATTGGGGGGATACGGCTACAAAAGGAAATTCGCTTTGCTCCTCAACTATTTTCGGGATGCCGTGTTTTTTCACAAGCTCGATGTCAGATCCGCTGTTCCTCTGCCAACCCGTGTTCGAGTTGTGGAAGTATACGTGTAATATACGCCATCTGATCACCAAACCGCCATACCCGATCGGCGTTATACTCTGTTGAATGCCAGCGCTTCGATGCGCTGCATCGTGAACTATGTACAGCAGATGGCTTAGGGCGGCCCCTTAGTCTAAGGCGGATGAAGTGGTACAATGCAGAATATCTACGCCGAGATCCTCAACGAGCTGCTTAAACTCACGGGTGCGAGTGCGCGGCAAACGAATGCTTCATAACTAATGTGAGGAGATGTGCCGATGTCAGCGCGACCAGTGTCAAGTGAATACAACCCCTACTTCCACCGATATATCAAGCTCGTGCCTGAAGACAACATCCGTGAAGTCCTGGTGAATCAGCATTACGACACCGTCAAGCTGTTGGCCGGCCTATCGGAAACAGCCTCTCTTTACCGCTACGACAGCGATAAGTGGACGATCAAGGAAGTTGTGGGTCACATATCCGACACTGAGCGCGTCATGGCTTACCGTCTGCTCTGCGCATCCCGTGGAGATACATCGGTGCTTCCTGGTTTTGATCAAGACATCTGGGTTCGAGAGACCGATTTCAATAGGATTCCATTTGACCAAATCCTGTCTGACTTCAGAATCGTCCGTGACGCCACTCTGAGTTTAATTGGAACACTGTCCGAAGATGCATGGTCGCGGCGCAGCACGGTTGGAGAATATCCGACGTCTGCTCTTGCCTTGGCCTACATCATTGCAGGGCATGAACTTCACCACCGAACTATTCTCGAAGAACGCTACTTGTCACATATTTCATAGGGCCCATTCTTTCGGCTGATTTGATCGGCGGAGAACTGTTCGCCCAATGGCAAATACTAAGTCGGTCTCTCGTGAAGTAAGGTTAACTGGGGCGGTAACTGCAAGAATATAAGGGGCATTTTATGAAAGCAATGTTGGTCATTTTTTTCGCTGTATTGTTTCAGTATTCCTGTGGCAACGCGATTAACCCGGTTTTAGCCCCGTTGGCAATCCAGACAGGCATAAGCACGGTTCAAACGGGATTGTTTTTCACGCTATCCTCTCTCATGTGGTTGGCGGCCAGTCCTTTTTGGGGCAGGCAGAGTGAAATCATCGGTCGCAAGCGTGTCATGTTAATCGGTTTAGGAAGCTGTTTTGTGCTCTATATGTTGTTTGGCATTGTGGGTGATTGGGGATTATCGCATCGCACTCCGGCTTTCTTGTTATTTGTGTCGCTCTTGCTGATTAGAGTCGCCTCGGGGGTGTTCTTTTCGACCGTTCCCGTAGCCGCCCAGGCTTACATCGCGGATACAACGAGCGGCAGAGAAAGAACGGCGGCAATTTCACTGGTATGGATGGCAAGCGGATTGGGATCCATTATCGGACCGGCTATGGGTGTATTTTCTGCATACCACCTTATGGCCCCTCTCTATCTTGGATCCTTGTTGCCTTTGATCGGCTTTTTCGTGGTATGGGCTTATCTGCCGCCATCACAAGTCGCGTCCGGCGCGGGTGACAGAGTTGCCGCGAGAATCAAATTATTTGACAGGCGGATTTTGACGTATCTTTTTATCATCACCTCACTTCAGGCTTCTGTGCTTGCCATTCAGGTCACAACCGGATTCTTTATTGAAGGCCATTTTCATCTCTCATCGGGTGGAACGGCGCAAATTGCGGGGTTTCTTTTCATGCTTGCGGGAGCTGTCTCCGTAGTGTCGCAATTGCTGTTTGTGAGACTTCTGAAACTATCCTCCAGGGCGCTCCTCACTATTGGGGCTCCGATTTTTTTGCTGGCCTCTGTGAGTCTGTTGTTTCACAGCCATATGCAGGCCGTTTATACAGGGTTCATACTCTTGGGACTGGGGGTCGGACTCGTCTTGCCCGGCGCTACCTCGGGCGCATCCTTGTCTGTGAACCAGACTGAACAGGGCGCCGTAGCCGGGCGCATAAGCGCTGCCCAGGGGCTGGGGACTGCCCTCGGACCCATTGTTGGAACAAGCCTCTATAATCTCAACTCCCTGTTTCCATATATCTTTACCGGAGTCCTGTTTTCAATGGCGTCAGGGCTGGTTTGGAAGAGACGTGGTTTTGGGAAGGAGACATGACGAACCCCTCCCAAACGCCTTCAAATCGGTTTATCGACTGACGGTTAGCCGCGACTCCTCGAAATTCATCATCAAGCAGACCCGGACCGTTCAAGCACGCATTCATTTGGCGTTGACGGGCCGCTCTGTGCGAGGTAAGCTTGACAGCGTTTCTACCCATTTTAATTCCGAAGTTCTGCTCGGCACTCGCTTTGGAGAGCGAGGAATGGAATACAATACCGTTATGGCGCCAACGATGACAATATCATACGGAATGGCAGCAGAATAGATGCAAACTTCTGGCACATGCGGGTGTTTTTGATGGCACTGTCTGCAGGAGGAACCACCCCGGAAGAACGAACGTGATGATTTTGCTAAACTAACGGTCCGTTAAGCGCCAGAGGATGCGTGTAACGTATAAAAGGGAGGCAACGCTAATGATTTATAAAACCTCCATCGAAGGTATCACACATCAAATGCTTCACGGCTTTTTCGTGAATTGGGCTAACCCGCCGTCTCCAGATGCCCATCTACGAATTCTTCAAGGAAGCTTTAAATTTGTATTGGCTGTCGATGAAGCCAACAATCAAGTGGTTGGTTTCATCAATGCGATAAGCGATGGAGTCCTGTCAGCGTATATTCCTTTGCTGGAAGTGTTGCCTGATTATCAGAAACAGGGGATTGGCAAAGAGTTGGTAAGTCGAATAATGAGTGAGTTAAGTGATTTCTACATGGTTGATTTGCTCTGTGATAAATCTTTACAGCCATTTTATGAGCGACTGGGAATGGTAAGAGCAGATGGAATGGCGACGAGAAATTTTAGATTTCAATCGGGCAGTAATGCGCGGGAAGAGAGGTGGTGAAGTGAAGTATTTCACGGACCAATTATGGTCGGACATGAATGACGAAGACGAACAAATCAGAAAACATGCGGAGACCAAATGGGAGGATAATTCTAAGGCTTATTGGGCAAGGTTCGGACAAAGTGTTAGGGAACGATTACCGAAGCGGGTTAGTCAATGTCATTCTGCTGTTGGATTTCATGACAGCGAGTTGATAAAAATAGATATCTCACAAGGGGCACAACGAGCAAAGTACCATGTTACAGTAACAATCCACTTACTTTTGCAGGGAGGAAAATGGATAATTCAATATAAAAACGTTTCAAAGATTTCATTTGACTATTTCACGGATGGCGGAACGATGAGTGGCCTAGACGATTGGGGTTACGACGAGTTTTTAGACGTCGATGAAAAACTCTTGTCCCATGAAATCCTCTTCGCATCAGGTACAACATTACTCATACATTTCCCCGATAAAAATGTTTCAATCAAGAAACTCACACCGTCATTGTGAGTTGTTAATGGAAGAGCGCCCTCTTTTACGGACCGATAAACGACAAATAAACTCAAAAGAGGGAATTGAGATGGCATTTGAACCGCGAAATTCCCGCCCCTGATTCGTGAATATGTTGTTTGGCTATTGGATCTTGCGGCACAATGAGGGCGATGATACAGTGAAGACGGGAAGAGCGAGGGGTTCAGGAACTTCGAAATAGGTATCCGTCTTGACTTGAAGGAGGATGTTTATGGCAATCAGTACTCGCGACTTGATTGAGCTGGTGGAGGCGCTTCCTGAAGAGGTCAAGCAATCGGCCTATGATTATTTGCAGTTTTTGGCGCTTCGTCATGCACGACCGGATTGGGACGAGATTGACAGGATGGAACCCGACGAGTTGCCACTCAGTGAAGAAGAGGAATGACAACTGAATAGCGATTCTGGTTTTGTCTCCTGGGAGGACGCCAAGCGTGAACTCGGATTATCGACTGACAGTTAGCCGCGACTCCTTGAAATTCATCACCAAGCAGACCCGGACCGTTCAAGAACGCATTCACTTGGCGTTGACGGGCCTCTCTGTGCGACACCGATAGGAGATATTAAGCCACTCAAGGGAAAAGGGAAACTCAAGCGCTTGCGAGTGGGCCCGTACCGCGTAATTTTGGAAGTTAACCACGAAGAACAAATGGTATACATTTTGGCGGCATAATCCCCAGCGCCATTGTCGTAATCTCCATTTGGAGGGGATATCGTTTCTGGACCGAATCACCAGAACTGACAACGCAGAGGAAAATGTGCTCAGGGTTCTAACCAAGGAGGTGCGCTCTTATAGAGCGCACCTCCTTCAATCAGGACATACGTTCGTTTTATGGAGCAACCAAATCAAAAACGACTTGTTTCGATTCCCATAATACTAGTATAAATCAAAGAAAATTATAAGTCTATACTTGCTTTGACAAAGATTTTATGATAATGGAACCCGGCCGGGAACGAATAAAGGAGGGCACACGCGAGCATATGGTCAAATCCCTATTAAAAACAGGGGCGCTCTCTGGCTCTCAGTTTCGATTGTTCTACATGGGTCGAACCATTTCCTTATTTGGCAGCGCTATGACACCCGTGGCTCTAGCATTTGCCGTGCTTCAAGCTCGGCAAGGGCAGCAGTTGTTGGGCTACATTCTTGCTGCAGAAATTCTCCCTAATGTCTTGATCGTGCTTATCGGTGGCAGCATTGCGGATCGTTATCGTCGAGACAGGCTGATACTCCTTGGCAACTTGGGTTCTGGGTTATCTCAAACAGGAATTGCCGCTATCGTCCTTAGCGGGGCGAATCCGTATGGGATTTTCCCATTAGCCATAGTAAACGGCATGTTGGGAGCCTTCACTTCCCCAGCTATGCGAGGCATTATCCCAGAGTTAGTCGACAGCAAGGATATCAAGCAGGCGAATTCGCTGCTAAATGCTTCGCGCAGTGCTGCCAGAATCGTCGAACCAACAGTTGCCGGGATTTTGGTCGCGACTCTGGGCGGGGGTTGGGGGATTGCGATAGATGCCGCGAGCTTCTTCATCGCCGCTGTTTGCATGACTCGAGTCCGCATTCCTTCCCATCCTGTTGTCACTGATCATTCGCTTCTTGAGCAGATGCGCGATGGCTGGGCGTACTTTCGGCGTCGCCGTTGGATCTGGTTGATTACCGGAGCATTTGCCGTGATGAATCCGGTGCAGATGGGGGTGTGGCAAGTGCTGGGACCGATCATCGCCAAGCACACGTTTGGCTCCGCTGGATGGGGATTGACGCTGAGCATAAAGGCAGTCGGCCTTTTGGCAGCGAGCTTGGCACTGCTCAGATTCCAACTGCGGCGTCCGCTTCGTGACGGCATGATCGCCATCGCTGCGGCTGGACTGCCGATGGTCATTCTTGGCCAAGGCTACGCCTTGCCGGTCCTAATCATAGCTGCGGCACTAGCTGGGGCTGGATCGACCATCTCCGGAGTAGCGTGGGACACCTCATTACCTGAAAGCGCGGTAAAGCCGCGCGCTTCAGCGCTGGGGATATAAGGCGTATCTCTTGATCCTCGTTCTGGAAATAGATAGATTATAGTAGTATACTGATGCCATGGAATACAAATCCAATCGAAATATTGTGTACTCTTACAAGTATCATGTGGTCTGGTGTCCCAAATATCGTCGCGGCGTACTCGTAAGCGGTGTGGATGAACGCCTGAAGGCCATCCTTCGGGAAGTGGCGCAGGAGAGGCAGGCGGAGGTGATCGAGCTTGAGGTGATGCC
>JAJZEE010000031.1 GCA_021805735.1 Bacillota bacterium | reverse complement strand
GAGTTGGCCGCCGGAACATTGACATACCCCTTGACATGGATGCCGGGAAGCGCAGTCAGTTGGTTCTTTGTCGCCATGGATTTTGTGTAGGCAATCGCGTATTCGTTATGCGTCAACACCACGACGTTGGCTTTGCCATTCGAATTGGCAATGACATAGTCAGCCTCCGCGCGACCTATCTGTGCAGGACTGGACTCGATGTTGGTGAACAAATGCCGCGTCGGTCTCGGCCCCGGCTCCGCAGAGGCGTGCAGACCGATCAACACAATGCCGCGCGCGACAGCCTTGCGGATAGGTCCCTGCAATGTCGCGGCGTTTGCAAACATGGCAATTCCGTTTGGCTTAAGGGCAATGGCTTCGTTCAATCCATTCAGCCAACTGGAGGCGCTCCCGCTCGCGTTGATCACTTTGAACTTCCAACCGATCTTCGCGGCCGCTTGCGCCATAAAGATGCCATAGTCACGGGACAGATTGTTCCCCGCCATTCCGGATAGATACACGATAAACTTGCCTTTCGCAGCTTTCGGGCCGGTGGTCGGACCCGTCCAGACCGTGTCAGGTCCCTCCATAGCTGCGACCTGCCGCTTGATGGATTGCAGCAGATTCGCGGGCGACGTTTTGAAACTATGACTCTTCGCGAATCCCGCAGAGGTCCATGAAAGAGAACTTAAGGCCGTGAAACTCACTACCGCCGCCAGGGCCAGATTCCGTTTTGTCAATCGCATACATATCCCCCTCAACCATGATTGATCTTGTCTGAAACATACAATGCTACGCTCTTCCTTCGTTCCACTACCGTGGCATCACTCCCATCATCCGGCAACTTGCCCCAAATGGAACCGTTTTCAATTTAACCAAGAAAACAATCGGAATCAGCACTGGAATGCAAATTCGCCAAGCATTGTCCAATTGTTCAATGGTATCGGTTTCAGTACTGATAAACACTTTCTACTACTTTTCAAATCAAGTGTCAAGCATAAATTTCTGAAAGAGCTGCAGTCTTTGCTAGATCAGGATCGCCATGTCTGGTATCGGTTTCAGAATCGACGCATGAATCCGCTGAATCGGGCGCTCAGTCAATGTTTGTGTGCCTTCTCAGCAGATTCTCGGACTGCTCATTGAGGAGCGACAGCAAGCGCAGACAAGTCGCATCCAGCACAACATGCAGGCATTGATCGAAAAGAGAGCTCAGAGGTTGTACGCTGGTTGCCTCACCTTCTGACCGCGCCTTTGTAGCCGCGGCGATATGGACCACTGCCTCGGCCAACTCCCCCAAAGGAGACTCCGGATGCGCAGTCACGGCAATTAGACGCGCGCCCAAGTCGACAGCGGTACGGGCAACATGCAGAACACTCTGGGTGGAACCGGAACCCGATCCCGCGATCAGGAGATCATCTGTCATCATGGCAGGCGTTATAGTTTCACCGGCTACAAACACGCAAATACCCATATGCATCAGTCTCATGGCAAACGCCTTCATCATAAAGCCCGTCCGGCCCTCACCAACGATAAAAATGCGCCCGGCCGCAAAAATGGTTTGGACGAACAGATCCAGCTCTTCATCACGAAGGCCCTGCAGCACCGTTTCTATCTCCCGAACTATGGCATCCGCCTCATTCATGTCTCTACCTCCCGGGCGATCCGGTGAAACTCTCGAGCAGCCTGCGCCGGATCCTGCGCAGACGTTATAGCTGATCCCACAATCACAAGATACGGACGGAGAGCGGCGACCTTATGCAGGTTTTCACGGGACAATCCCCCTGCAAACGCCCATCGCGCGCCCGGATAACTCAACGCTGGATGCGTGAAGGAGCTGGCCTGCAATCCGGAAGTTTCCTGTTCATCTTTGCCGCGGTGCCAGCACAAAATCACATTCTGTCTGTCGGCGTACCGCCCGACCTCCTCCATCCGGCAATTGAGAAGATCCAGGATCACTGTTTTTCCGTACTCCGAGGCGATCTCGACGCCCAACTCGACAGTCGTGGAAGGCGCGACTGCCATCAAGGTTACGACATCGGCTCCCGCGCGAAAGCATAGCTCGAACTCATATCTGACACTGTCGATGGTCTTGACGTCAGCAACAATCGTTTTATCAGGGAGCGCTTTGCGCATCGCGAGAACACTGTCTGTGCCGTATTCCTTAATCAGGGAGGTCCCCACTTCCACCCAATCCACGCTGTCTCGAACGGAACGCGCGACGGCGACAGCCGAATCCAACGTCATTCGATCAAGAGCCAACTGAAGTTTCATTCTCCACCCCCCATCCGCTGAACAATAAATCCGCTCAGCTCCACCGACTACGACATCGTCGCGTCTCTTCTGTTTGTCTGCATGAAGTGGCTTAGTTCGGAAAACCCCGTCAGTCCAAAATCCTCCTGTGACATAACGGTCATCGCTCCAGCGGCATTGGCCCGTTCCACGCAGTCCCGCAGGGAGAGCCCATCTAACATCCCGCTTATCAGACCCACCGCAAACCCGTCTCCCGCGCCAACGGTATCAACCGACTGAACAGGAAATCCGTCTGCGTACCCCTCCTCATCCTTTGTCCGGAAATAGGCGCCAACAGGCCCCAACTTGACGACAACGACGCTGACGCCTCTTTCCAGATAGAATTCGGCAATATCGTGAGGAGAGGAATGTCCAGTCAACAGAATTCCCTCAGACAGACCCGGCAGCACCCAATCAGCTCTGCAGGCCATGCGGTTAACCGTGTCAATCATTTCCTGCCGATTTGGCCACAGTTTCGGACGCAGATTAGGGTCAAAGGACACGGTAGTTCCAGTTCCGGAACATATGCTTACCACCCCTTCGGCGAAGGCATATGACGACTGCGAGAGAGCCAGCGGAATGCCAGTAAGATGCGCGTGGCGAGCGCTGGAAAAGTACGCGCCGTGCGCCGGGTCGATCGCGAGCGAACTGGCAGCCGTACCGCGACGGAAATAAAACACTTCCGGATCCTCAATGACGACTCTGGACTTTAACTGAAACCCCGTTGGACGTTGTTCGTCAATGCCCATGAGTCTCGTATCTATGCCTTCGCTTCGAAGGGTCTTGAGAATCATCTCCCCAAACACGTCGTTTCCAACCCGGGACACATATCCGACTTTGTATCCCAGCCGAACCATTCCAATCGCGACGTTGATCTCAGCTCCAGCCAAACTGCGCAGGAAGTGTCTAACTCCATGCAGCGGACCTGTCTCTCCGGCGATAAACGAAATTAACGGTTCTCCAAATGTCACCAAATCAAAAGCAGGCATACCTTCCCTCCCCTCCCTTATGTCAGGATAGCAGTCTGACTGGTATCGGTTTCATAAAAGTGACGCGATTCGTCGGTCAGATACCTATGAGTGAGAGTAACACAGACCATTCAGCTAGTCTAGATGCAATCGAATTCGCTTCATTTTACCGAAGTTATGGCGAATCACTTGACATCTTCGATTTTCGGGTTATGATCAAGGCATTGCAGGAACTGGTTTCTGCAACCGATTCCGTAAATTCGCTGTTTTGGCAGTCTGATTGGGAGCGTTGTCCATGAGCCATTCTCGTCAGAAGGATGCGGCGTACGTCACGATAGGTCAGGTAGCTCAGGCGGCGGGCGTCTCGAAGACCACCATTTCCCGTTATATTTCGGGTCAGTACGAGGCGTTGGCTGACTCTACCCGGCAGAGAATTGAAGAGACGATCGCGGCGCTGAACTATCGCCCGAACCAACTTGCGCGTGGATTGAAGAGAGGAAGAAGCAACCTGATCGGTGTAATTCTGGCCGATATTTCCAATCCGTTTTCGACGGCAATCATGCGCGGTGTGGAAGATGTGGCCAAGTTTCACGGATACAGTATCGTGGTCTGGAATACAGACAACGACGCGCAAAAAGAGCGCGATTACATTTTCATAGCTCAATCGCACAAAATCGACGGCCTTATTATCAACACGACGGGTCAAAATAACGCATTCTTGCGTGACTTAGGGGGTCAGAAGACGCCAATCGTTCTGGTAGACCGAAAGGTTCCGGATCTCAATTTTGACACTGTCTGCACCGATAACCGGTCCGCGACGGAAACAGCGCTCCATTATCTTCTGGAGAAGGAGTACGAACGAGTCGCCCTGTTTACGGAACCAGTCGAAGGGATTAGTTCCCGCACTGAGAGATTGGAGACATTTTCCCGCATTCTGGCTGAAAATGGACACGTCAGCACGTCCGATGTGTATGTGGTCGATGCTCACAATCAGGCGCACCTGGAAAAAAGCCTCCTGCAATTTCTGTACGACTCTCGAGGGCAACTCCGCGCTATATTGGCGGGCAACGGCGTACTCTTGCTAAAATTGTCCCGGACGTTTCAGAGACTTGGCATCAGGGTTCCCGAGAGTGTTTCCTATCTGGGGTTCGACGATCCGGAGTGGGCTCTCCTCGTAGGATCTGGCATTACGACAATCGCTCAACCCACCTACCAAATTGGGGTCACTGCGATGAATCGGATCATTTTGAGAATTGGCCAAGAGGACGGACTGACTCCGGAAATTGTGGAACTCCCAGGTGAACTGATCGTTCGTGGTTCTACTCCAGGAAAGATGACATGAGGCGCGGATCTGGAGACATCCCTCTCCCCCGGCTTCAGCGCGCCTCCGGTTCCCGCTTTCTCTGAGATCGCACAACGGGCATGTGTACCCCGTCTGTCAGAAACTGATCCGTCCACCCTTTGGCATACACAGAACCGTGCGGTCGTTGCGCGACATTCGTCATCATGGGATCGCAACCGACACGATGTTCCTCTTCCCATGCACGCAGCAAACCGTCCAGTCGATCTGCCTCCTCCGGGTAAATGGAAGCCACGTTGTCCTGCTCCCATATATCCGCGCGGCGGAACAATTGCAACTTGGGAATTTCCCACATCCCGGGGTGATAAGTGCGGATCAGCTTCCATTCGGTAGTTATCACCGTTCGCTGCGCCGTATACAGTCCATGCCCGCAAACCAGATAGGGACGGACGCTCTCCACGCCATCGCGCTGTTTAAGCAGGGATTTGCTATCCCAGCGCGCTGGAGCAGGAACAGCAAACGCGTGACAGACGGTGGACGTAATATCCATTTGATAGACCAATCCATCAAACACCGTACCCGCATCCCGCCTGCGCGAATCGCGAATGATCAGGGGAATGTGCTGCGTACCGTTATGCACACTCCAGTGTTCCACGTATAATCCATGTTCCCCGTGTTCTTCCCCGTGATCCGCTGACAAAATGACTACCATGTCGCCCTCTGGTTCAAGCTCCTCCAGTGCGGCAAGCAGACGCCCTATTTGGTTGTCGACATAACGAATTTCTCCGTCATATTCGTCAATCATTCGCTGCCAATCTTCATATGACGCGATTCCCATCCCTTTCGCCGAATGCCAGAACATGTTCCTCTGATCGGTTTCCACATCCTCAGGCGTGGGGCGCGCCGGATAATTGTCGTTGCGCGCCGCATCCACAAACGACTGCGGAGCCTCGTAGACTGCATGCGGATCCCAGAGTTGCACGTACAGGTAAAAATCGGTCAGAGCGCGATTTTCGTCCAACCAGCGAATCGCCCGATCAACGACTTCTTCGCCCGCGATTTGTTGGAAGCTTAGTTCCGGCCGATCGATCGGATCGATAAATTCGTTCCAACCGACATAGAACCAGGGGGACGGGTGTCGACCGAAACTGCTGATTGCCACTGCCGGAATCCGGTGCTGTCGCAGCACGTAAGGCAGTGTGCTCTGTTGCCCCTGAAGTTCTGAGGCGCGTTCGCCGTGCGTAACGACGCCGTTTTTGATGCCGAATGTTCCACTGATCGTCGCCGCCCGTGAAGGCATGCACGGACTGTCAGACGAAAAACACTGCGTAAATCGTATTCCCTGTTGAGCCAACCGATCGATATTCGGTGTCGTCGGACGAGCATACCCGTAGCATCCGAGATGATCTGGCCGCAAGCTATCGATATCAATGTAGATTACGCGCATCGCTTTACCCCCATAATGATCAAAATCTTGCCTCCGTTTCACTCAGCAGCGGAGAAGCCTGAATGGATTTGACATCCATTAGACGCAATATCAGTTCCGCAAACAGAGAATTCGCCCACGCGAACCACGAACGGGTGTAGCGCTGCGGATTCTTTGCATCAATACTCTCATGCATGAATCCTGTGTCCGCGTCCGTTCGTAAAAGCATGTCGACACAGGACAGTTTCTCCGTTTCAGAGTCACTCGTCAGGGCCTGCATCATTACGGCAATAGGCCAGAAGTAGCCGGCAGGCGTGTGCGGACTTCCCACGCCAGAGCCCAGTTCGCTCTCAACAAAATATGGATTGTGCTTGCTTAAGACAAACCGCCGGGTCCGTTTGTATTGAGGAGAGTCCAACGAACAGTAGCCTAGGAAAGGAAGCGACAATAAACTGGGCACATTTGCGTCATCCATCAAATTGTAGTGCCCCAGACCGTTCACTTCATATGCCCAGATATCTCCATAGAGTGCATGGGGAACCGTTGCAAAGCGATCAACGGCCCCTTGGATGAGTGTTATCAAATCGGTGATCCGTCTGACAAGAATGTCGTCGGAAAATCCCATTTTCACAAGTTCACGCAACATGTGCAGGCTGACCACCGCGAACATCTGAGCGGGAATCAGATAATGGTAAGTGCACGCGTCATCACTCGGTCTGAATCCCGACCATATCAGACCTGTAGCCGCAACGGGAGAGCCCTTTCCCCCAAACGTCAACGTATCTGTCAATGGCGCGTCCGGGCGTTCAAAGAGATACGAGGATCGGTCATGATCCTGCTCCGTTTCAAACACGTCTATGATTCTGTAAATAGAACTTAACACATCCGGGGAAAAGATTCTCCGATCATGCGTCGTCTGCCAAAACAGCCACCACAGACGAATGGGGTGACAAAGAGAATCCAACTCAAATTTTCTTTCGTACACCCACGGATTCTTATCGGTGCAGTCGTGGGGGAAGCCCTGCACGTTATTTGGTTCAGGATTGAACGCATTCGCGTAAGGATCCTCGTTAATGTAAAACACCTGCCGGCGAATAACTCCCATGATCAACTCCTTCAATACCGTGTCTTCGCCCGTAAAACGAATGTACGGTTCCAACTGGCACGACGAGTCTCGCAGCCACATGGCAGGGATATCCCCCGTGATCACAAACGGATCATTACCGTCTGGCCACTGAATCGTGGTATCAAGAGTGCTGAGCAAACAGTTGGTCGCAACACGGCGTAGCTTATCATCCTGAATCCTGCCAAAAACATCCTTGATCACAGATGTAACAGCAGTGGACTTGATCGCGGTCATCGCCATCCTCCTTTGACGTGCTCCCTGTGGATCGCTGCTTCACTATCGACTATTGCTGATCTGGCCACCGATCAAACCGCCCCTGATCCTCCGTCTCATGCCTGCAAGCATTCACGCATTCAAGGTGTTTTTTGGAGATTCGCAAGCATGCCAAACAGCCTCAGAGTTCCCCCTTGCGTTAAAAGATCCACGGGCTGACTCGGATCATTCACGCCACTCCAGTTGATTCCGTAAATGCCATTGGCATACCTGTCGTAGCGATAGGCGGTATTCGCTTGCCGTTCGATGTAGCTCAGATACGCGGGGTTCTGATCCTCCCCGTAGAGCATGAGCAACCCACGCAAGAAAATCTCGTTAAACGGCGCGTTCGACTGTCCTGCATTGTTGATCATCTGACCGGTCAGCGGATCCGTGTACAGAGACAGTCCTTCCGTCGCCAGCTGTTCTGCGCGCGTCAGATACTTCGCCTCATTCGTAGCTCGGTACAAGAGAACATCGGCCTGCAGGATGACCCCTGTATCGTACGTATACGGCGTACCGTTTGCCTGCCCCGTCGCAGTGACGCCGTCGTTGTAGAGGCCGTTCACCCCTTTGATATAAGTGCGATCCCAGTTGTACGCCTGTTTGGCAAACGTTAGATAAAGCGGATTGCGCGTCGCCAGGTACAAACGCAACGCCGCGTCTATCACTGAACCGGTCGCTGTTTGCGTGCGGCCGATTCGCTTTTCGTTAAAATATTCCCCGCCAGGCGGGATTTTTGACTTGCTCCAGCCGCTCTGCAAAAATGTGAAGTCACTCTCGGCCAGGCGCAGAAACTGGGGATTATTTGTGTTTGCATAGCTGCGCATCAAATCGAGGGCAATCCATCCATTGTCGTCAAAATACTGTAACCCGCCGCCCTGGCTCAACACATAGGAATCGTACCCAGGTGGATTCGAGGTGGGATCGTTATACATTTGCAACCCTGCGGCGAGATTGTTGAGCAAAGTCGGGTAGTCCGTTATCGGACGAAGCGCTGACGCGCTGGCGGCAATGCCTGCAAACGCCTGACCAAACGGCCACAGATAGGAATACGACCGATCCCCTTGGGCCGGCATGTTGTGCTCCCGGTACAGATTGGTTCCGGAAACCGCATAGACGGTCTGCATCGCCTGATACAGTTGTTGGGCCGCCCCCGTATAGGAGACTGGAACAGACTCGGGAATTTGTACGCCGCGATTGGCCCAGCCCAGCATCGCGGATAATAGCGGCGCATGGTCCTGAGCGGTCGAACCCACCGCCACAGTGGAAAGCAGGACACGTCCCAATCCGTAGTGCGCGCCGACCATGACGGGTTGCCACTGGTCGCTTCCCGTTTGTCCATAGGCAAAGACCTTGTAAGCGGAGCCAACACCGTAGTAAGCATTGGCCGCATTAGGCCAATTCTGCGAGACTCCCTGTCCAACGCCGCCTGGATTATTCTCCATCGCCAAACCCGCGGATAAACGGATCGCAGAGATCGGCGTTGGCGTGCCGGAAACTTGAACGGTCAAGGGGGACGGCAAGGGAACTGCCCCGCTGTCGCCCGCGTCGATAAAACGTCCGCCCTGCTGCAACCAACTGAGAAACTGTTGCTGATGCGCCGTGAAACTCGCTTTGTAACCATTGCTATAGGCAAAAGAGTTGTTTGCGGCGATGACATCCTGAAAGCTGCCAAGCGAAGCCCAAAATGCGTTCAACGGATAAAACTGCTGCGCCTGATTGGGTTTGTACCAGAATAAAGTCACGCGATAACCCATTTGGGTCAGTTCATAAGCGACATTCATTTGCAGGTTCTGCTCGGAGGCGCCGGAAGTCGCGGGTTGACTGGCGTTCACCTGGACAGAGGGGCTGCCGATGATCACGGCGATCCGCGGCCCATGCCGCATCTTGATCCGGGGATCCAGGGCCGGCGGCGCCGCCGCGATTGTGCTCGCATTGCCGTTTATCGTGACGTTTGCAGAGTTCCAGCCAAAGCCAAGCATCCCATGCGCAAGCAATGCGTGTGTGGCAAGAAGATAATGCGCCGTCACCAGGACGCTTGAAGCGTTTGGTCCCTTGGCAAACGAACCCGTTTCAGGCCCCATCGGCGGATGAGCCGATGTGCCAAAGCCCCCGTCCGAATTCTGCATCGTCAGACCATAGTTGTACTGCGCGATCGCCAGATTCTGCAATCCGGCGCGCGCGGCGGCGATCGCATAATTGAACGTACTGACTCCATCAATCCAATCCATGCCCGAATAGTAACCAGGGCCGGATTTGGCCCCAAATCCGAGATAGGCGAACCCGAGATCATTCGTGGCGCCCACTTGCCGCCGCGCCGCTTGCGTAGAAGGGGCAAGCCCCCACAGCGCGCTGGCGAGGAAGTCCGTGGTAACGGAGCGGGCGATTCCAGTATCTGCGTTAAGCGCTTGCGCCGCCTGCGAGGACGCTTGCAACCACTGTTGCGCTTCGTTCGAATGTCCGAGTTGCTGTGCGGCGTATGCGCAGACTTGCAGCGCCCGTATCGCTATCGCGTTGCTCTCTGCAGGCGCCAGGGTGCTGCCTGCATCAGAAAACGTCGCATTGGACGTCGACTGTAGGCTGAACAGGTACTTGACCCCAAGCTCAATCTGAGAAAAGTGACTGGCGCTCTGCGTCGACGCGCCTACATGCCCAACTTCAGCGATCGCCCACAAGGCCAGGGCCGAATCGCGCAGATCGGAGGTGGACGATCCTGCGGCGGCTGCCAACGAGGCTCCCCAACCGCCGTCCGCATTTTGTTTGGATACAAGCCATTGCGCGAGGCTGGCTGCTGGTCCGCTCTCCCCTGCCAGCGCCAGAGCGACCGCGGTATAAGCCGTCGTCTGCGTGCTCGCCATTTGCCCTGAACTGCTGAGGAGTTCGCCGGTGGGAAGAATCTTTGCCAGGATATAGGCTAAGGCTGCCTGATCGTGCGTCAGATAGGAGGTCGGATCCGCTCCAACCAGTTGTATTGGCTGTGCCTGAATCCCAAACCCCTGTTCTTGGGGCGCGCGCAGATCAACTTGCTTGGCCGCTGCGCCGAGCGTCCATGCCGGCAAAGCGAGCGCAAGAGAAATGACCGCGGCGGCGCTCATCCGTTTGTGGCGTGATCGAATCACAAAAATTCCCCCTGTCGATAGTGTTTTGCAACTTGATGTGCCTCTTTCCTGCTGTTACAGAACGATCTTCAAGGTGCACAGTTCGTACGGTCGCACCGAAATCAACACCTTGGTTGTCGGATGATCGCACAGCACTTCCGAGACGATCTGCTCTTCTTCCATCAGGTCCGTTCTAAGCACTCTTTGCACCACCCTGGAGAAGGACAGCGTCACGCTGGTCTGACGATTGTAAGCCTCGTAAAAGCGGATGATGATCGAGCGCGCGTCATCCTCAGCCCACTTGATCGTCTCGATGACGATATTCTCTCTGTCGGTTTCAACGACGCTCGGCAGATCCACCCCAGCCCCATCCGGCAACCGTGCGACCAGATACGGATGATTCAGCGCATATGCGACCGCCATGGTATTGCCCCGTCGCCAGTCTCCTTTGTGACAGTACAACCCGTATTCAACATGATGCGCGCCTTGATCGGCTTCGGGATCCGGCCAGACAGCGGACTTAAGCAGAGACAATCCCATCCGGGAGCCTCTCACGCTGTGTCCATAGCGGCCATTGTTGACCAGGCTTACCCCGTAATCATCCTCCGAGAGATCCGCCCATTTGTGCGCAGGAACTTCAAACGCCGCCTGCTCCCATGACGTATTGCAGTGAGTGGGGCGTTCGGCATTGCCAAACGCGATATCGTAAGTCGCGAACCTGGCGTGAACCCCAACAGTAAAATCGGCGCGCAGCATGGTCGAGTGTTCGCGCCACTCAATGTCCGTGGCAAATTCAAGCAAGCGTGAATCGCTTTCCAACCGAACCGTCTGCGTAATGCGTGACGCGCCATACTCATACACAAATTCCAGCGCCGCCCGGAGGGGCCCCTGCTCCAGCACAGACACGCGGGCGGGCAGCAGTTGCCTGGCGACACTCCCGTAATCCGCGTCAATCTCCCACGCATCCCAGTCATGCGGCTTGTCGAGATACACCATCAAGCGATTGGACGCGTCCGTAAGGATTTCGCGCTGGACTTCCTTATCGTAGATGCGGCGCAATACGCCGCGTGCACTCCACTCCGCGCGCAGGAAGGCATTTTCCAGGCTGGTAAGCGACACCTGCACGCCGTTCCCTTGCGCGTGTTCGTCCGCGTCCGCCAGGGCGCCGTTCACAATCTCATAGATGGTTGAAAGCGTATAAGGATTCCTATCGCCCAACTGGACTAGCGCGCCCTCTGCCGCGTCCTGCGTGGTAAGCGTCTCCCCTGCAATTGAGACCACTTTGGCCCCGCGCGAAAAATGAACACCCTTCAACTGCAGCAAGTCCCGACGGGCCAGTGGGCTGGGTTGCCAGACACACCAAGACCGCTTACTTTCCATTGCGGCGGCGCCCGGAACCTCATGAAGCGCTTGCAGCGCTTCCAGCGATACGTGTTCTGCCGCGTCAATGACACTTTGCAGTTCCCGTTCGGCGTCTTCGTACACCCCGCGCACGCCGGAGCCAGGCAAAATATCATGGAACTCATTGCGCAGGAGTGTGATCCAACTGTCGTACAGTCGTCGCGCGATGGTTTCATTGCCCGTGGCGACCATCAGCGCTTCCGCGCTGTGCAATGCGCCTTCTGCCCGCCGGTGCAGCCATTTGACCCGGCCTTGCGACGTGTATGTGCCACGATGCAATTCAAGGTACAAGTCACCGTTCCAAACAGGAAGCTTGACGTCGGCGGGAAGAGTCGTGAAAAATTCCTCCACATTGCCCGTACGCACCTGCGGCGCGCCCGGAACATGGAGCAACCGGAACTGCACTTCCAACATCTCCGCAGTCGGTCCGCCGCCCCCGTCGCCAAATCCAAACGGATACAGAATCTCACCGTGATCAGGCTTCGCCTTGTAACTATCCCAAAACTGGTAGGCCTCGCCAACCTTCATGGAGCCGTTGTAGCCGCTGCCGGGCGAAGACAGCATGTGGGCGAGAACCCGCGTTCCATCTATGCCCTCCCACCAGAACAGGTCGTAGGGAAACTGATTCGTATCGTTCCAGCTGAGCTTGATCGTATAGAAGTAGTTGAGGCCTCCCAGTTTCAAGATTTGCGGCAAAGAGTAACTAAACCCGAATACGTCGGGCAACCACGCGACATGCGAATCTACACCCAACTCTTTGCGCAGCCACCGTCGCCCGTATACGATTTGCCTGACCAACGATTCGCCGCTTGTCAGATTGCAATCGCTCTCGACCCACATCGGCCCGACAGGCTGGAATCTCCCGTTCTTGACCTCGGCCTTCACCCGCTCAAACAACTCCGGACGTTCCTCTTGCAAGAACGCGTAGAGTTGCGGCGTTGATTGCGCGAATTGGTAATGCGGGTATTGCCTCATCAGATGCATGACGGTCGCATACGTACGCTGCGCCTTGCGACGCGTTTGCTCCAGAGTCCACAGCCAGGCCACGTCAATGTGCGAGTGGCCAATGGCGAACACCTCGCCGCGCGCAGGGATGCCAAGCGCTCTGACGTCGTCCATGAAATTTCCCTGCACCGACGCGACGCTTTCAATAAACGCCTCGCGGTCATGCGCGTTCCATTGCACGCGGTTGCACGCTGCGTCAAGCACACGCAAAACGGCGACGCGTTCTTCCGTCCGCAACGAATTCAAGCGACTGCCGTGCAAGACAGTCCACATGTCATAATAGGCGGCGCGCGCAACAGGAGACACAAGACGCCACTCGCTCACCTTGATTTCAAATGGATTGTTTCGGTCGGCCCACCCGGTATAAAGGTCTACCTCCACGCGCACATCATGCTCGCCGGCGTCCGCTTCCAACACGGCAACCTCCACGTGATTGCGGTCAATCCCCTGCAACGCCGCTCCGTCCCACAAAACCAGCCCTTCGTGTTGAAAGTCCAACGCCAGAAACACCGTTTCCCCTTCATTTGCGCGGGGGATGCGCAGTCGAGTCGTGAAATAGAGCACACTTGGAGGCGCACTGTAAACTCTCGGATCCCAGTAGCGATCCAGAGGACGCAACGGCCCCTGCTGCTCTGGTCCGGCCTTCTTCGCATCAGCTTCAGCGCCCCGCGCGCGTTCCGGCGCCGTTCCTGCCGACAGCGTCCAGTCCTCGATCGGCATCGTGCGTACAATAGACCGCTTCCACAGTTCTTCCAATCGGCGTTCAATTTTTATGTCCAAATCGCGCACGTTCAACATGGTTGACACCTCGCTTGGAAGTAACACGCAACAGACCGAATAGATGGTGACTCGCTCTAATAAAGACCAGGAATCTGATTGAACAGGAAAACAGCGCTGAGTTCTGTACTCAGACCGATGACGCTGCCCGGAGGAGGGGAACTTTTGCGCGCCCAGTTGCTGTCAAACAGCCCCTGACTTGTGCGATCGTGCGACCACGCCGCCCGTGCATTGGCAAGAAGCAGTTGGCGATAGATCGGATCCTTGGGAAAATAGGCGGGCATCCACGCGAGGTAGCGTACGTAAATTCCCTTAAACAACCCGCCGTCTCCTTGTCCGGTAGGGGTCAGAACAAGCGAATGCGGTTTCGTGAACACGGCGATGGAGCGGTTGGCGACAAGCTCTGCATGATGCAAATACACCGCATCATGCGTGTCTCTCCATAGCTGCAGGGAAGCGCCAATCACAGTTCCATAGTTGTACGTGTACGCCGATTTGTTCAGGGTCCTGCCCTGCAAACCGTCAAAGACCGTTCCATTACGTGCCACCAGGTGGGTCCACTCCCAGCCATAGATCTTCTGCGCAATCGCCAGATCCTTTCTGTTGTGAGTGACAGCAAATAGTTCTGCTCCCAAGAGAGCGGCAGGAGCATTGGCCGGGGTGTTTCTGTACGTCGACCCAATGCGGTTCCAAATAATGCCTCCTTGCTTCTGCCAACCGTGTGTGTAGATGTCTTGATACAACTGCTCAGCCGACGCCAAATACTCCTTTTGCCCCGTCGCCCGATAGGCGTGCAACAATCCGAGACCCATCCAATTCTCGTCATCGAAGTACGCCGTTATCGCGCTGCCATCTGCGGCGATGCGCTGATAGATGGCCTGAATATACGTTGCGCAGTCGATCTTCAGGTGGAGTTGCGCCCCTTCGGCCAACGCGTCAATCGCATTGGCTTCCCACCAGTAGTTATTGCCCGTTTGCGGAAACGGGTAATTGTTATAGAATAGGCTGTTGTCCGCCTGCCAATAATGAGTCACAAAACTTTGCATGACGAGGTTGGCTTGCGCCATCGCCTGCGCTTTACTGGTGGCAGCGTAAGCCGGCAGGGTGTAAGACATGGTTAACGAACTCACGGACAGACCGACCAACATTCCTCCGAATAAACGGTTCCACCGCGACGCGCTCACTCATTGAACCCCCTTCTATCGGATAACGGTCATGTATAATTATAAAAAAACACGCTCTCTGCACTGTGGCCATACCGTTCTAAGCCGTCACGGCGCTCAGTTCTGTCGATAACTATATGGGATCAAGTGAGTTGGGGTTGGCGCCTGGAAACTCTCACCAACCCCACACTTCGTACGGCCTAATGACTCGACTGAATGATGCTGTTGATCTGCTTCACCATTTGCTGCAAAGTCGATATCGGCGCCTGACCTGTAAGTACGTTGTTCCAGTCGGCGGTGATGAATTGATTGGCCTGAGTTGCCCACGTTTCCAGGAACCGTACCGCCTGCTTGTTCGGCGAGTGCAGCATCCAATTAAGCCCTGTAATCATTCCGGAGTGTCCAGCTGCCTTGAGGGTGTTATAGTAAGGCAGGGAAGACGGCTGATAGGCGGGTGGAGCTACCGGCGCTCCGGGCAATGATTGCGCATATTGCGTCGTATCGAGATACTTGATGACCTTGAAGACTACCGCCGGATCCTTCATGGTTTTCGGGCTTGCCCAACCAACACTGTCAAAAATGGTAGAAGCCTTTTTGACGATTGGGTTTGGCACATAACCCCATTGCAGATTCTTTGGAGATCCCGGTCCGATCATCTGTTCCGCATTCCATTGCCCTGCCGCCCACATCGGAAGCTTCCCTTCGAGGAACAGGCTTTCGTCGTTGGAGTTGTCAAAAGCTGGCGGTGTAATGGCGCCGCTCTGAATGTATTTTTTAAACAGCTCGACCCCTTGAACAAACTGCGGGCCGGCCGTTACCATCGTGGCCGAGGTAATGGAGTTGGTAAAAGGCATGCCGCCTGCGGATACGGAATAGACAGAGAGATTGAACGGCGAATCGGCGGTATTGTACAAGCCGTACTGGTGTACGCCGCCTTTATTGCTCGACAGCTTCTGTGCGTCGTTCATCATCTGTTGATAGGTCCATCCCACTTTCGGGAAAGGAACATGCGCTTTCTCAAAGAGTGTTTTGTTGTAGAAAATTCCATAGACGTTCATCAACGATGGCAAACCGAATAAGTTCCCATTTTCCAACCAGTTGGGAATTGCGCCCGGAAAGAAGTGAGGCAGAAATCCTTTAATGGAACGGGCTAAAGGCAAATAATTGTACAGCAGTCCCTGAGCGCCCCACTGCTGTTCCATATCATTGCCGACCTCGAAGATATCCGGCGCTTGCCCCGCAGCGATCATGGAGTTCAACTTGGTGCCGTAGTTTTGCAACGGACTCGGAACAAGTTGAATTTTGATGCCGGGGTTCGCTTTCTCAAATTTCTGCAGAGAAAGCATGATCTGGTGATTCGTTTGTGGGTTTTCCCACGTCAACAAGGTAACAGTGACAGGTTGAGAGTCCTTTTTTGCTACTTTGCTTGCATGCACCCCGCTGGCGAACGCGGGTCCCGCGATTGCCCCCGCGCATAACAGCGACACACCCGTGAGACTGGCCACTTTCCACTTGCCCATGACTCATTTCCCCCTCTGTATGGTAGATGACGGCTGTATTGCAAAAAAGTTCTCACCGCGTATGTTTCATGTATCCGACAGGCCATCCCCTCCCTTCTGCTCCAGAGCGCTTTACTTCAGGCCTGAAGCATTCAAAGCTCCGAGCCCTTGCATAAAGTACTTCTGCGCGACAAAAAACACGATGACCATTGGCAGCATATAGATGAGATCAGCCGCCATAAAGAGATTCCACGGCGTTCCATATGTTCCGATGTAGGAAGCCATGGCCACGGACAATGTCCACAGTTTGGGATTCATAAGGTAGATGAGCGGTTGCAAGTAGTCGTTCCACGAACCCTGAAAGGCGAAGATGATCATCGTTACAATCATCGGTTTGGACATTGGGGCAATGATCCGCGTCAAGATCTGCAAATGGCTTGCTCCGTCAATCTTGGCGGCTTCGTCATACGAAAGAGATATGGTGCTGAAATATTGGCGGGCCAAAAATATAAAAAATGGGTTGCCGAAGAATGCGGGAACAATCAAGGGGTACCATGTGTTATACCAACCAAGGCTCGCAAACAGGTGGAACACCGGAATCATTCCCACCATGCCCGGCAACATCATGCTTCCGATAAACAGGTAAAACCACAATTTACGCCCCGGGAACCTTATGCGCGATATTCCATAACCGACGAGCACAGAACTCACGACCGCCCCCAGCGTGTGCAGCGCAGCGATAATGACAGAGTTCAGGAATACCCGCCAAAAATTAATCTGAACCGTTCCCGTAATGAAATTGGACCAAACGAACTGACGCGGAATCCAGGTTGGCGGGATGGCAAACACTTCACTGTTGCTTTTGAGCGCAACCGTAATCATCCAGAGCAGGGGAAAAACCATCCCCACCGCCCCGATGCACAGCACGATGAAGCGTACTGAATCTCCTGCGGTGTACCGCCTGCGGCCATGCCGCTTGCCTACTCTTGGCTTCATCCTTTGCACGGCGGGAATGCGCTCTATCTCTGTCGCATGGGAATCAATCACCGTAACGCACCCCCTCTACTTCGAATGATCCGCTTCGTAATACACAAAGTTATTGGATATCCGAAAGACGACAATCGTGAAAATCATGATGATGAAGAACAAAACCCAAACCTGGGCTGTTGCGTACCCGAATTGTTGACCATTAAACGCATTGTTCCAGATGTTGTAATTGAATAGGTCGGTTGCGAAGTTCGGCCCCCCAAGGGTCAGAATCTGCGCCGGATTAAACGCTTGGAAGGAGCTGATCATCCCCGTGATAAGTTGCAGAAATAAAATCGGGGTAATCATTGGCATGGTGACGCTCCAGAAGCTTCGCCACCGCGTCGCGCCGTCAACCTGCGCCGCTTCATAGAGTTCCATCGGAACAGACTGCAATCCCGCCAGGAAAATAATCATCGTTCCGCCGACCCCCCACAAGCCAATGATCACAATCGACGGCATTGCCGTCGATTGGCCCTGCAACCATTGGCTTGCGGGTAAATGGACGAGATTGAGCAACTGATTGGCCAGACCGTACTGGGGATTGTAGATAAAATCCCAAAGCGTGAGACTGGCTACGGAAGGCAGAACCACTGGGAGATAGTAGAGAGTGCGCAAGATTTTGATGCCGGGCAGTTGCCGGTTCAGGAGTACGGCCAGAAACAGGCCAAGCATGAGCCCCGTCGGAACGCTCATCAGGACGTATAGCGCCGTGGCGCGCAGCGAAGGCCAAATTGACGGGTCCGTTGTAAACATATATACAAAGTTTTTCAGTCCGACGAACTGCGGCGTATTCCAACCGCTCCATGTCGTCATAGAGTAGTACACCGAAGATACTAACGGATAGGCAACGAACGTAGAAAATCCAATGATCGACGGAAGAATAAACAGATAGCCGGCGATCCCTTCCCGCATTCTCAAACTCCGCCACGAACTTCTCGTCTTGGCTGACGACGGCATTCACTTCGCCTCCTCCGATATACTTCTTCATTTAGTCTCTACGCCTGGCCAGTAAGCCCTTACATATCGAAAAAATCCCAAGATCCTATCAAATAGGGTATTGGTCCGTATCCACTGTCGCAAGATAGGTATATAACAGTTTGTTCTATTTGTCAATATATAAATATAATATTCATATCAAAGCCTCATACAGTCTTATCCTATGCGGTTAAATTGAGAATAACTCTTGCTTACGCCAGCTGATTTGATAATTTGGTCTATAATGATATAATGGTATATGGAAACGCGCGTTGAGTAATTTATCGGGAAAAGGATGTGCTTTAAAATCATGACGGCTTCTAATCCCTTATATGGAATCATATATGAGTACCTGCATGCCAGAATCGAATCCGGGCAATTGGCAGTAGGAGACCGCGTGCCAACGGAACGGGAATTGGCCAATCATTTTAAGGTGAGCCGCATAACGGCCAAAAGAGCTCTGGAGATGTTGACCAATGAGGGTTTGATTTCACGCCGACCCGGAAAGGGTTCATTTGTCATGAACCAATTCCCGCCCAGCGCGATGGAAAGCGGCGTTGGTCAACCGTCGCCCGCCACAGTCGGCCTCCCAACCTTGATTGGGCTGGTCTTGCCGGAACTTGGAGAGAGCTATGGGCTGCGCTTGCTCTCGGGCATTGAACGGACGGCGGACGAAAGCGATGTCTTTCTGACCATTTGCCGGTCATATGGGCGTCAGGAGACCGAGGAACAGGCGATCCAAAAGCTTATTCGACTCGGCGTTGGAGGACTGATCGTCTTTCCGGTCAACGGTGAACATTACAATCCGGAGATTTTACGACTGCATCTAAACGGTTTCCCTATCGTTTTGGTCGACAAACACCTGCCTGGCGTTCCTGTGTCCGCAGTTACGTCCGACAACACAACCGCCGCCTATTCTTTGACGCAACACCTTATTTCGTTAGGTCACACGAAGATCGCGTTTTGTTCTCCGCCGACAAAAGATACCGTTACCCTCGAAGACCGCTGGACAGGTTTCCTCACAGCTCTGCAGGACGCAAACATTCCATTCTCACCCCAATGGTCGCTGACGAGTCTGCCCAGTGACATTCCGACTGACAAAGATTCCGGTTACAGTCAGCAACACCACGAGATGATCGCCGATTTTCTTTCTTCCAACCCTGAAATCACGGCTGTTGTCGCCACCGAATTTCAGGTTGCGTCGCATATATTTATGGTCGCGCAAAGGCTTGGTAAAAATGTGCCGACCGACCTGTCCATCGCATGTTTTGACGGCCCTTCAAACGGATGCATGGGCTGGACGTTTACCCACATTCGCCAGGATGAACAGACTATGGGAAAGATGGCCGTTGAGATTCTCATGCAGTACATGAACAGAGAAGAACCTGTTAAGGCCGTTTCACACATGTTGTCCGGACAGTTAGTGATTGGCGATTCGACAGCCCCCGCGAAATAACGCAGTGGTATCATTGAAGCAGGAATTCGTGCAATTTTTCACAAAGTACAACTAAGAAACTCCAACGCCAGTGGCCACAAATTGCCCTACCGCAACCAAGCATATGTGGTAACGGCAAGAAATTTAAGAAATGCTGCGAACCATTTACACATCCGGCTGTACTCAATCTGTCGTATGACGCGGGTTTTTGTGTGGTCGGAGTTACAGGATTTGAACCTGTGACCTCCTGCTCCCAAGGCTCAAAAAATGACATTCATCATAACATAGGACACATTTCTACGCACGACGAAACGGCTATAAACCCTGAATTGGCGCGGATTGTTCACACACAGAACGTATGTACGCTTTCCCCGACACAGGACACCGACTGAGAGAACTAGACCGAAAACTAGACCCGTCCACGCTCGATCAGAGTCAAGAGTGTGATTCTGGTGACGTCCGATTGCGTTCGTCCTCTATCAATTCGGCTCTCCGTCCTTTTAACTCCGGGTGTCTTTTGATCCGTTGTTCAACCCGATTGACTAATCGTTCGCAGTCTGGACACCGGCTGGCTTTTGAGCTATCGGAATAAAACCATCTGCCGCATCCGTTCGTGTGGTCATCGCACCGGATCAGATAAAACTTCGGTATTCCTTGACCCGCAACTGCCGCCATGAAGTGAAGCCATAAATAACTGCGAAGGCCTCTGGTGCGGACTATAAATTGCGGAGGTGATGCTTCTCCGTTGAGTGCAGCCAAGCCAACCTCTATGGAATGCGACAAATACCATTGCGCCACTTTGCTGCATGTGGTGTATACTCCTTTTCGGAGCATGATTTCATCGGAAGTCGCGTCCGTCGAAGTGAAAAGGGACCAATAGCAAGGACCACGCTTTGTCATTGGCGCTCCTGACCCCTCTTCGCCAGTTACGCTCATCATCATATTCTCCGACTCGCGTTTTATCATAGGCATATGAGCCAAGTTGTAATCTTGGTCTTTCTTTTTGGGGTGGGGCGGTAGACCCGTTCCGGGAAGAAAAGTCCATACGTTGAAATCCGCTCCGTCGGGGAAGTCATGGTTAGACTCGAAGCTCATTTCTAAGACCCGACTATCGACAAGATATAGACGCTTCTTGAGAGCGGCAATGGCCTTAAATCGCTTCTCTTTGTCTCCTCCATCCATCTCCCGGAGCAACATCCACAGGGTCCAGCACAGATGCGCCAAGGACGCTGTGGTGCGCATTCCCCCATCTGCGTCGCCGCGCCCTATGTCCGCATCGCCAAGAACACCCCCATATTCAAATGCCCAATCGCTTTTCTTTGCACGTTGGACGTAGTCCATTCGTGCTTTGAGGTGCCGGGTTAACTCGCCATCAACAGGGAGACCATAGTCCCGAATGAAGCGAAGCAATCGGCTATCGCTTCTTCCTTTAGCAACAAGAATGCCGTCCCGTAGAAATTTAGGCTTGTACATGCGGAGTCCGTACCCCGCGCCCGTCTGCGCCAAGGCTTTAAAGACTTTGAGCGGATCGTCCACATAGAACTTCTGGTCGTTATGAAGATCGGGTTCAAACCACCCCTCTTCAAAGGATTTTTCGTGATTGGGGATGTTGCGGTCAGGAATGAAGGTATTTTCATCTATCGAGGCAGTTTCTTCGAAGTCGCCGCACGTCTTTCCGATATGGTATCCTCCGCGATGCCACAGAAGACCCTCTACAGCTTGAAACGGCAACCATTGAGTGCTATCCATCTAATGTACCCCCTTTGTACACCGCAAAAACGCTGATAATAGTATACTGCTAACTATATATGACGGCAACTAAACACTAGGAGGTTGATTTACGTGCAAGGATACGCCACGGTTTCAGATCTGCGGCCCAAGGTGGGGGCGGAGCAGATAGCTGCAAAATGGGGGATGAGCGTGGAGAGTGTGCGCCGCGCCGCGCGACTTGGCATCATCCCGAGTTATAAGGTGGGACGGCTGGTCCGGTTCGACCTGGACGAGGTGGAGCGGGCGCTGGTGCGGGCGCAATGAACCATGTCACACCCGTATAGCACGACACGCGCGAGAGCGCGGCCCAATGGCAGCAGATGCCGGGGAGCCGCGCTCTTTTTGCTTTGCGAAAGGAGAAATGGCAATGGACAACAAAACGGCCACCCTCGCCAAGGTGGCCGCATCCGAAAAATCACCTAGTACCATTATATCACATCTGCAAAACGATGGCGCAGATATTTTGCCGGAGTGGGCGCTTGCATACGCAGCGATTGGACATTACGTGTTTCCCTGCCGCGCGCGCAAAAAAGAACCACTGACCGAACACGGTTGGAAAGACGCAACAACGGACCCGGACATCATCCGCGACTGGTGGCTTAAATGGCCTGACGCGAATATCGGAATAGCGTGTGGACCATCTAACATCGTGGTAATCGACCTGGATAGTTCAGAGGCGCTGCAAGCAGTCAAAGTGCTCGGGCTCCCCCAAGCACCTCATGCACGCACAAATGCGGGTTGGCACCTCTACTGCTCCGCCGATCAACGCAGACCGCTTCAGTCTCGTGTAGGAGTACTCCTTGGGTTGGATGTACGAGCAATGGGTGGTTATGTAATTGCCCCTCCGAGTGTCCACCCTTCAGGAAGACATTACGAATGGGCGCCGGGTCGCAGTTTGTGGGATATACCATTGCCACCCGTTCCCCAGTGGTTGTATGAGAAGGCCCCGCAACCCGGTAACACGGACATCGCCCGACTGGCGAATGGCGCACCTGATGGAATGCGAGACGTCTCGTTAACGAGCGTATGCGGACATCTACTTGCGCGACGCGTAGAGCCCCACCTAGCTGAGGCGCTAGTTTACGCCTATGGCCGCGAGATGTGCGACCCTCCCCTTGACGACAAGCAGATCCAGAAGATATGGCAATCAATCGCCACCCGAGAACTTCGCCGTCGACAGCAAAAGGGGCGAGGCTGATGGTCGCAAAAGTTACTAGTATCACTGACCACTTGGCCGTTGCTGAAAAAACATGGCCCACTCCCCAAGCGTTGCCGGACAAGATGCAGATGTTTGCAACCCCGCATTTGGAGGAGAGTCTATTGCCCCGCCGATTGCGCGCGTGGGTGGTAGATGTTGCCATGCGCGCATCGCTCCCGTTGGAGATGGTGGCCGTGCCCGCGATGGTCAGTCTGGCTGCGATTCTCGCTCGGCGAGTCGGCATCCGTCCATCGCGGCTCGATGATTATAACGTAATTTGCAATCTCTACGGTGCCGTTGTAGGACGACCGGGCCTCATGAAATCGCACGCCGTATCCAGTGGACTTCAGCCACTGACCAGAATTGAGGCGAAGGAGCGCGAAAAGTGGAAGGCGATAGCAGAGGAGACCACCGCAAAGCGTGAATCGTTTCAGGCGCGCATTACCGGATGCAAGCAGGCGATCCAGCAGGCCGCGAAAAAGGGACAAGACGTGGGTGCACTTGAAATTTCGATGACTGGTTTGATGCGTGACTTGAACGAACTCCCTGCCGGACCCAAGCGCTACATCATCGGAGACGCCACCCAGGAGAAAATCGCAGACCTACTAATCCGAAATACTCACGGACTTGTGATGGTGCGTGACGAACTCGCTGGATGGTTAGCGGGTATGGAGCAAGAAAATCACAGGACGGATCGTGGATTTTTTCTCAATGCATGGAACGGTTCTGACGGGTATAGCGTGGACCGTATCGGGCGCGGGAGCTTATGGGTGCCAACGCTCTGTTTGTCGATCATCGGTGGAATTCAACCTGCAAAACTTAGGCGCTACATTGATGAGGCGGTATCGGATGGCGGCGCTGACGGATTGCTCTCACGTTTTCAATTGCTCGTGTGGCCGGATGACGTTCCAGCGTATACGTCCCCAGGGCGACCGGACCATAACGCGAGACAAAAAGCATTCGCGTGCCTTGAAGACTTGGCAACCGTGGGCGTTGACGCATTCCGTGTTAACCGTGATGAGCAAGATGCCGAGGCTCTTCCTTATCTGCACTTTTCACCAGATGCGCAAATAATGCACGATGAGTGGCGAGCATCGCTTGAACGACGCCTGCGCAGCGGACAACTCGCGGACACCCCAGCATACGAGGCGCACATCAGCAAATTTCGAAGCCTGCTGCCGTCACTGGCGCTGATGTTACATCTGGGCGATGGCGAAAAGGGGGATGTTTCTCTGGACGCGGTTAAACGCGCGGCAAGTTGGTGCACTTACCTGGACGCCCACGCTCGAAAGGTATATCGCGGCGAACTTGACGACGGTACAAGCTCGGCACACGCTTTGGCACATCGTATAAAAACTGGCGACGTAATTGATGGAATGCTGTTGCGTGACCTGTACCGCAAGCATTGGGGCGAGTTGACAACGAAGCAAGCGGTGGTTAAGGCAATCGACTCGTTAACCCCTTTGGGATGGGTGCGAATCGAGGCGCAGATTGCCGAAAATGGGCGTGATGTATACGTGCTCAGAGTCAACCCGGCAACACGCGAAAATGTTCATCTATAAGTGCCGCGGGTGCCACAAGTGCCACTTCTATTCTAACCCGCGCTGTGGCAGGGTTTTTCGAATGAAATCCGCGGATCAGAAATTGTAGTGCCACTAAGTGCCACAAGTGCCACTGCAGGAGGAGGTCAACGATGCTAACCGATGGGATGACGGTCGAGCAAGAGATGGAATACTGGCGCAATTGGTCTCCGCCAACGCTCGCAGATGATAGTACTCCTGCCGCGTCTGCCGTTGTCACATTGCCCGTTGTGCGTTCCTTCGCCGATACACCGGAATATACCAAACTCCGGCAGTCCGGTTTCACGACGTGGGAGACGGGTGAGGCTCAGGCGCAGATCGGTAAGTTTTCCTCTGTGATCATCGAGCAGGACGCCAACGAGTGGCACACATACCGAATTCGCTGGCACGAGGATGGCCGCTTGCAAACGTACAAAACACTGTACAAAGGACCGGATTATAAGGCGGCAGTGCGAAAAGCGTGTGAATTTATGAGTTGGCTAAAATCTCGGAGGGAGAGTGACACATGACCACGGCAACACGAAACCGCCCGGCGCAATCGGGCGGTTTGAGGACGAATGATAAAGTCAGTATAGCACTGCGCCCCTACCAGAGCGAGGCGGCGGATGCTTTTCTCTCTGGCATTTCTCACGGCGTGAAGCGCTCAATCATTAACTTGCCGACAGGCGCAGGCAAGACGATCACCGGGTCATACGTTGCTCGCGAAATCGGCGGACGATGTTGCTGGATCGCTCACCGTCAAGAGTTGATCACGCAACCGGCGGAAGCATTCTCAACCGTATGGCCAGAGGCTACGCAAGGCGTGGTCATGGCGGATCGACATGAGCCGAACGCCGATGTGGTTTTCGTCAGTGTCCAGTCGGCCATTCATGAAAAACGTCGACGCGATCTGCAAGGCTTCGATTTCGTGGTGGTCGATGAAAGCCATCATGCAAGCGCGCCGTCGTACCGTTCTCTGCTGGAGCATCTCGGATGCTTCCGACCCGACGGCCCTCCCCTCCTCGGTCTCACAGCCACGGTGGAGCGGGCAGACGGCATAGGGCTGGATAACGTGTTCCAGTCCATCGCCTATCAGCTGCCACTGTTACAGGCAATCCAGGATGCCTACCTGGTTGATATTGTGCCACGCGCGGTTCCGCTTCACGTTGATCTGTCGAACGTGCATGTCGGACGCGGAGGCGACTACAACGAGGACGAGCTGGCCGATGCACTGCTCGAAGCGGGTGTTGCCGAAGCTGTAGTGGATGCCATCTTGACGCACGCCGGCGACCGCAAGAGCATCGTGTTTACTGCTTCTGTGGAACAGGCCCGGTTGACCTCCGAAGCCCTTCAGAAGCGCGATGTGGCGGCTGCGTGGTTATCGGGCGATACCCCGCCGGACGAGCGCGCGGACATCTTACGCCGTCTGAAAACAGGCGACTTGCAAGCCGTCGCAAACTGCAGTGTGCTCACGGAAGGGTTCGACGAAACGAGTGTTGATTGCATCGTCATGGCGAGACCGACTCGCAGTAAGACGCTATACCTCCAGTGCATCGGACGCGGATTACGCAGACATCCCGGCAAAACGGATTGCCTGGTACTCGACGTGGTTGGAGCGACCCGCGCGCATTCTCTCATTCAGGCTCCCCTGCTCTTCGGTGTCGAACCCAAGGAAGCGGAAGGACGCCCACTGACAGAGGCCGTAGCAGAAGCTGTCAACCGTCGATCCGTCGCCGAACGCATCTTGGAAGCCGCAGAGCGGGTGCCCGATCTCAAGATTGCGCTTCGCTGGCTCGAAGCCGACGCCGGATTATACGCGCTGTCCGCCGGTCCTGCTGGCACGGTGCTCCTGATTGAGCGCGCCGATGGTTGGCATGTGAGAGTGACACGTCAGAACGAGGCGTCATTGAAGCTCACCGGAAAGGGTGCATCGCTCGAATTGGCGCAAGGGCTGGCGGAAGATTACGCGAGGCGCGCAGACGTCACCGGGATTGTGAAAGCTGATGCCTTTTGGCGCAACAGACCCGCCACCGAGAAGCAGTTGCGAGCGCTGGAACAGTGGCATGTCGATATCCCGGAACACGTGACCGCCGGACAAGCGGCGGATCTTCTCACGATCACCGTAGCACGCGCCAAAGCATCGAAATTCCGACGCGGGAAAGAGGTGTGAGTATGATCATCGCCTGCGATTTTGACGGAACACTTGTTCACTCGGCATGGCCAGAGATCGGCGAGCTTGTACCGACAGCGTTAGAGACGCTTCGCCAATGGCACCATGCAGGCCATCACATCATCATCTGGACATGCAGAACTGGGAAGGAACTCGAAGCCTGCGAACAGTGGCTAATCGCGAATGGTGTACCGTATGACGCCATCAATTGCAACCTACCGGAGCGTGTCGCGTTCTACGGTGGATCGGGCACCAGGAAAGTGAGCGCAGACTTGTATATCGACGATCGCGCTCCCTCCGATCCTGTGGAGTTGTGGCGTATGGCTCGTGAACGAGTCACGCAGATGTGTGTCGAGCCGCCGTGACGGGGGTAGCTTCAAACGACGCCCCTGACGAACCGACAAAGGAGATGAGACTATGAAACCAACAGACTACCAGGAATTTCAATCACTGCATGCCGAATTCCGCGCGCTCAAACAGCGCATCGACGAACTCGCCGAAGACCACGCCCAAGGCACGCCGGAGGACTACGAGCGCATTGCGCACGAGCATGGTGTGCTGGTGTTCAAGATGGCATCAAATCTGCGCCGTCTATCGGCCTTGGTGGAACGCGGGAAGGATTCAAAGTATGAAGAGGAAGCCGCCGCATTCCGTTGTTTTCTTGGCGATCTGCAAACCGCGTTTCAGCGTACGCGCAGACAGGCCCGCAAGTGGCGACACGCCTGACGCACACAACTGACCGTGGCGGTCAAACAAAGGGGGGTGCAGGGGATAAAAAACATGGATGAGTTGCACAAACTGGAAGCGGAATTCTTGCAGCACTATCGGAGATTCGAAGACTTCTGCAAGGCCCGGGATTTGTCCAACATGGAAAAGGCGCTGTCTCGGATGGCTGAAGTTCTGAGCCGCACGAGAATTATGGACAACCCGGAGGCGGAGGCCGACATCAATGAGACGCGACGGCTGCTAGAGGAGATGGCGGAGCGCGTTCACGATGCGGCTGTACTCTCCGGGCAAGCGTTTGGGATTGGGCGTCAAGCAATACCGGGATCGGACGACTTACTGCACTGAGGAGGTGGAGAGATGGCCAAAAGTCAGCGAGACAAAGGGTTACGTGCGGAACGTGAGCTTGCGAAATTGCTTGACGGCGAACGAGTGCCGTTATCGGGTGCAGCGGGCGGATCGTACACGGGTGATGTGGTTGCGCATGGGTTGCGGTTCGAAGCGAAGGTGCGCGGCGATGGATTCCGGCAACTGTACACCTGGCTGGACGGCAACGATGCACTGGCGGTCAAAGCGGATCGAAAGCCGTGGCTGATCGTGATGACATTGGAAAAGTGGAAGGAGGTGGTAGCGAGTGAAAGCCAGCGACCGAAAAATGGAGCGTAAATGGGAGGCAGCCATTGCCGCGTTACTCACGGCTCAGACGATCGCAGAGGCTGCAAAGGCGTGCGGTGCTGGTGAGACGACGTTGTACCGCTGGCTTGCTGACTCTGAGTTTCAGACGCAGTTTCGGGCAGCCAAACGAGCGGCGCTAGAACAGGCAATCAGTCGCCTTTCTACCATATCGGGTGAAGCGGTTGAGACGCTACGCTCGGTGATGGGAGACGCAGACGCACCGGCTTCTGCGCGGGTTACGGCAGCCAAAGCGGTACTCGACACGGCCATCAAAGCGGCAGAGGTGGAAGACTTGGCGGTCAGAGTCACGGAGCTCGAACGATTGATTGCGGAGGGTCAAAAAAGGGGGATTGCTTAACATGGCGAGCAACAATCTGGAAACGCGAATTGCAAAACTCGAAGCCACAATCCGCACACCGGGAGCGACGGAAGAACCGACGCATCACCTTCGTGACGCGCTATTGGCCCAAAAAGGCGGCAAGCAGGCATGGCGTCAGATCACGCGGGCGCTATCGTCCAAGGACCCGCAGACGGCATATGGGCAGTTATTGATAGCCGATCCGACGCTTGAAAATCGGTTGTTGGAGGCCGGGCAGGCGGCGCGTAAGCAGAAAGTGGGCGCGCACCATGGTTGAGTCAGACGATCGGTTCCGCGTCCTGCTGATGCGGCGGGCCGATGCGCTTGAACAGGCTACAATTGGCGACGACCTGGAATACCGTCGCCAATTGCGCAAACTCGCTACAAGCATCCTGATTCTGTGCAAGATTCAAGCCAGGTGGATTGAGAATGAATATCAACGCATACGGGATGCTCGAAGTGGGATCGAACGAAAGCGACGTAAATGGGGCGACTTCCTATTTCACGAAGAAGAATACCGCTCCTTGGGCAGCCAGCTATCCATTGTTCGGGAGATGCGAGTTGCGGCAGGCGGCCAGCTGCTGATCTTGTCTGAGGAATTGGAGCGAGCGCACGTCCATCTTTCGCCCCGCGAGTGGCAGGCCGCCTTGACCATTTCGCTCCGCGATTGGAACGTAGAGATGAAACGCGAACCTCAGCATGACTTACTCACCATCCTCTCGGTCGCGAATCTCGGCGACCCGGCACTGGTCCAACAGGTACAGGCCGCTATTGTTCGCCAGTTGCTGAGCGCCAGCAAGCAAAAGAGGCAACAGATTCGCCGGAAACTTCAAAGTATAATCCCCGGTCTTCCGACCTGATTAAAACAAGGAGAGTGATTTACTATGGCTGGCGATATCAGGATTGGCGTACACACAGACGCGCAACAGACGATCAACAAATTCAGGGAACTAGGGCGAGAAGTCGATAACATCAAAAAGAAATTCGCCGACCTGCAAAAACAGTCCGGACGTTCGCCTTCCGGTTCTGCGCCTTCTGCCATTCCGACTCCCTACGGCAACATGCCGCTCGCCGGGTCGATTGTTCCGCCGCGCACGACAACCCCCTTTGCGGCTCTGTCGCACGTAAAAGGCGGCATGCCCCCGGCGGCGCTCTCACGTGCGGGAAGCGGTTCGTCGCCCGTCATGTGGGGTCCCGCGTTTCGGGCGAGCATGCACCAGATGATGCCGGGCCACTATGCGCACCAGACGGGCGCTGCGGCGGCTCTGGCGCAATTGCAAGGGAAACCAACGGCAGCAGCCGCAACAACGTCTGCGACCGCGACGAACCCCTTTACGAGGCTCACATCAGCCATCGACCGCCTGACATCGGCGCTAACGAAACCGAAGACGACAACCATATCGCCAACGTCCGCCACAGCAGCGCTCAATCCGTTTGTGACGCTGCAGTCGCAGTCCGGGGAGTTGCAGGCGCTACAGGCTGTGACTGCATCGCCAAGCGGAATGCACAAGCGACTGAGTCAAGCCTTGGCGCAACGTCCGCAGTATGCGCGGCGCATCGCGCAGAACTTGAACCTTCCTGCATCCGTCAGTGCGAGCGCGGGCATAGGAACGGCGTACGAAGCGCTCATCAACAACATGATGAATCCGCCCGGCGTTGTGCGCGGATCAGGCCGGACTCTCGGTTACTCGGCAGGCATGACACCTGCCTATCTGCAAGCAAAGATGCGCCAGAATGCGACGCCGCCAAATATAGCGCAGCCATCCCGTGCGCAACCTCGCGCTTCATCCGGTCTATTCGGGCGCGTTGCGCATGCAGTCGCCGTTCGCGGCGTAGGGTATGAAGGCGCGTCGATCTTATCGGCGTCCGGCATGAGCATGGGCGACATGCTGGCGATCGGTGGCGCAACGGCAGGCGTCGGTCTGGTTGCAAGCTATCTGTCCAAGAACATCATGGGCGGCTACAACACGTACCAGCAGTCCGCGCCCGCAGCGAGCAACCTGTGGCATACTCTCGCATCAGGCGGCGGCTACAATGCGATGTACAGTCGCATCACGGGCCTTGGCCGAGGCATGGGCATCTCGAACCTGCAGGCGATCCAATCTGCACAGTCGCTGGCGGCCACAGGCGGCAATGCGGCGATTGGCAACGGAAGCCTTAGCGCACTATTCGGGGGCGCAGTCGGGCTTGGCTACGGGGCCAACGGGGCGACGACGCTCGCACAGCAACTCGCAGAGCTACAACGACTCGGCATCACATCGGGATTGTCAGCAACGGCCACGAACCGTAGCGCCATCTTCGGTCTTGGCAACGCGACGATTGCAGGCGGCATGCAGGGTCGTTCCAACTCGCTCTTGACGGGCATCACAAACCTGATCCAAACGCTCGACCAGCAGCGGACAACCGCACCGAACTTCGCCAAACTTCTTGGCATGATGACCACGATGTCAAAGAGCGGGTTGCAAGCGCTGCAAGGGTCGCGCGGGGCGAACATGCTTTCGACATTCAACAGCGCCCTCACGAACCCAGGAGGCGGACCGGCGGGTCAACTCTTTATGTACAATGCGCTGACATCCGGCACCAACCTGTCGCCGTTTGGCGAGATGTACCTCGCGCAGCAGGGTCTGACTGGCTCATACGGCGGTCAGACGAACCTGCAGCGGGTCATGCAGTACGCGACAAAGATGTTTCCGAGTCTCGGACATCTCAACATCACGAAAAACAAAAACGGTCAGGCGTCCATCGGCATGCCGACGAATCAGAATCAACTCACAGGGTTGGCGTATGTGTCGGGCGTGTTCGGGATGTCCATGCCGCAGACGCAGGCGCTGATGGCGCAGTTTGTACACAACGGCAAGTTCAGCATGTCGAACATGAACGCGGAGTCGCAGTGGTGGGGCAATATCGGAGGCATGCCCAAATCGACAAGTATGGCGATTATCGCAGCGCAGTTGTTTAATTCGCGCAAATCCGCCAAAGGGTTGACATCGGTTGTGGAATCGATGAAAAGTGGCGGCTTCACGATTTCGACGCACCAAGAACATTTGCTGGCGCTGGCGAAAACCGGAAATAAGAGCGCCATGAAACAGTTGAGTCTATCGCTTGGACACGAGATGCAAAACGGGAAACTGCTGACGGCGGAGGATCAACTGATCAAGGCGACGAACAACAACAGCGCAACTTGGGTGAACATCGGGAAGAAGCTCACTCCGCTGGTAAATGAGTTGTACAATTTGAATAATGCGATTGGGAAGGCTCTCGGATACAAGAACCCCGCATACCCAACCTCGCTCAAAGGGATGTTCGGGCAATCGTCAACGCAACAGCAGGGAGCGATTGGCGGCGCCGTTACAACGCAAGCGCAACAGGCGTTCGTCAAAAAGATGCTTCCTTACGCGCAATCGGTCAGCAAAAAAACAGGCGTTCCGGCGAATGACATCATCGGGCAATGGGCCTTTGAATCAAAGTGGGGATTGTCGCAGGCTGCAACGCAAAACCTGAACTTCGGCGGAATTGGCCCTAATCGCGGAATCAGCGCGGGAAAAGATACATCTTATGCTGGATACTCTTCGCTGTCGCAGTTTGCCAATAATTACGCACAAGTAATCAAGCAGAAACAATACGCGGCGGCCATCAAGCACAAGATCAGCCCGTATCAATTTGGGTACAATTTGACAAATGGCGGTTATGACACGACTGCGCCGGGAGTGTATGGCGCGGGTGTTCGGGCGGACGCAGCAACTGCCGAGGCCCTTGCGGAAGGCGTCCACCGGGCGCTGTCGAAGAAGGGTTCGGTTCACATTCATGTTCATGTGCCGCCCAGCGCACACACGAACTTAGGCTTGGAACAATGGAGCGTAGAGCAGAGGGCGATGTCGGCGGGCGGTTTTCCTTGATTAAGAAGCGGGGATGGAAATGAAGTGGTATGTGGTATTGATTTCTCAGGCTATACGGTATACCCTTGCATCGCGAGCATCCGTAGACGCTTGGGGGCGCAGTTCCATGGTGGCTATTCGAAAAATTGCACTGCCTATTTTGATCGGGGTATTTTCGCTTGCTGTCGGCTATGCGGGGCGCGGTATTGTTCAGCAATTCGTATCCGCGCCCGCTGCATCGAGGCCGCTTCAGCCGAAGATCATTAGCGGATACTCCCATCCAAAGGTCGTTCGCATTTCGAACACAGATGCTATTGTTGAATATCAAAGCGTGTCCAAATCCGGCTTCGGACCAACCTCCGATATTGTCGAGATATTTGATTCTCGACCGACTTGGCACGAAACGTATCAGATCAGCGATTCGGCAGTTTACGTTCAAAGTAACACACGCTCCTTCGGCCCGTACGAATTGATCAGTTTGTATATGTACTACGGTGGGAATGGATCTGGCGCGAACAGCGGTACGATTTATGGCTTGGTTTTGGATCCGAAAACAGGTCGAGTCATTTACCAATCGAAATATTCGACGTACGACATGTCCGGTTTACGTCAGGTCAATAACGCGACTCTTTCTAAGCTTGTATCTCTTCAAGATGGGTACACTGTGCCAACGCGAGATAAGGCACTTATGTGGCCTGGATCAGATAGTGTGGGGGCGATTTGGTACGATCCCAAGGATAGGGTTGTGGCATCTGCCAAGGTCAGCGGCGCTCAATCTATCGCTCCACTCTTGTTCGGCAAGCGTTCTTACGTAGGGATCTCAATGACGAGCAATCTGACTGGAATTGCGCAGTTGTCGGGATCGTTCGACAGCATTACACGCGATTTTTCGACGGGACTCACGGAGATCACGATCAAGAAAGGCGAGGGCGTAGTTTTTTACGGAACACTGTCTTTGGGGTACATGATCTACAGTAACGTGTACGAAATCCCACCGGGGCCAGTACAAGCGGTTGACACCTTGGTGGCCCGAACGCCGGTATTTGAGAATATGAAGCCGGGATTGTATACGTTTTTGCTGACGGGAACAAATCAGCAAATCAGCATGAATCAGCAGACGGAGTTAGAAGTGCACGTGCTGGGGTGAGAACGCGACCACGACATCGGCTTTTCGCACATAAGGGAGGGGCTTACACTGAATCGCTACCAAAGATTTGGATCGTCGGCAGCCGGTGTAATTATTATATTGACCGTTGCTGCTGGAGCGTGGCGTTGGATTTTGTATGAACAGCATCAGCAAACCATTGTCGCTTATCACAAATGGCTATCGGCTGCGGTTGATAAGGTTCACTCTAGCCAACTGGTAGCAGCTCTCATCGATGTACGAAAGGCCGTAAGCTACGACCGGACAAAAGAGGCTCTTTCCTTGGAACGAGTCATAGAAAAAACAGAAGGGCGCAGACTAAGGACCGATCTTGGTTCGTATCCCGCGTATCCCTTGATCGCCGATGGCTGGAAAGCGGTCAGAGGCAAATACGACATCATCGCTTTGGCGACAACGGCAAATGAGTTGCAAAATAGCAGCGTTATGAGTAACCTAGACGTCCAAGCGTTTGTTGAACGGGAACCCATCGGCGCCCGCATATATGCACTATTGCTGACACCTAACAGCAAGCAGATTACTGTAAGGGCGTCCGTCGTTCCTTCTCCATCAGGTAGCATTGGCTTCACAGGCTCGTACATGAACCAACGTTTTGGCGTTACCGTTGACCTCCCGACTCTTACGACAAACGGCGTGTCATATGGTTGGATACCGTCCGTTCGCCCCACGGATGGCAATGGTAGGTCTTTTACAGATCCAATGAATCCGCAGATCACGATAACCGCGTTCGGATCGAACACCATCGAGAATCAGTCTCCAAGCGCCTATACCCCCGCTTCAGCACACGTCTTGAAGAACGTGCAAATTGGAAGTTATCCAGCGTTTATTTATACTGACCTCCAGTCGGCGAATGGGGTCACCATTTTCGACGAAAGCATTGTAGCGGGATCCGCAAACTTGCAGTCTTCAGATGAAGTGGATGTGAAAGTACCCGAAACGCTCCGTGCTCAATGGCAACCAACAATCAACACCATCATTGATTCATTCTTCCCTGGAGATTTGACTCAGGCACACTGATCCATAGCACGGTTTCGAAACAAACTGCGCGCAACTTTGGTATAAGTGGACCTGCCGAAAAGAACAATCGAGGGGTGATACGTTTCATAAGGTTATGCCATAACCGAATACCGAAAGACTTCGAGCAAGCCTGCTCTACACTCCTCAAACCGAGGACCACTGCCTATACCCTCAGCAATTTTGCTGACCCTCACGGCTCAAAGCAACCGCGCGACTTCAATTCAACTGAACCCATCGCCAATCCGCGCGAGTTTTTTCTTGTGATGGACAGTAGTCAACTGTGATAAACTAAATGCAACCAGATGCAACGGGAAACTCACAAAAGGGGCGGAGTGCATGGCGACAGTGGTGAATCGGCCAATTGAAGAAGCGCGCAAACTTCTGCAAAAAACCCGTGCCCGCACGCCGGTGAACCCGGTGGCCATGGCGCACGAACTCGGCGTTACGGTTAAGGTGGCTACCTTTGCTGACCCCCGAATTGTGGGGGCGCTATTGCCGCAGGAGGGCGAATGGACGGTATTCATCCGGTCTTCCGACAATCCACGCCGCCAGCGCTTCACAGTGGCACACGAACTTGGTCATTACGTGTTGCATCGGGACGGACATCCCGAAGGTATGTTCGACGACGATTTGAACTTTCTTCGCACCGACGGTAATATCGCAGGCGACAAAGAGCAGGAGAAGGAAGCCAATCTGTTCGCGGCAGAATTGCTCATGCCGGAGAATGCGGTACGGACCGCCTACGAGTCGGTCAAAGACATTTCGGCACTCGCGCGTCTGTTTGCGGTCTCGCAGGAAGCTATGGGTTACCGTGTGCTGAATCTCGGATTGAGGTAGAACGGATTGGATAACGTGCAAAGGCCGCAAGAAAGACCAGTTATTCTACAGTCCTATACCGTTGGCAAAGAGGCCATCGAAGTCAGCACAGCCTGGGAAAACGACGAGGCGCATTCGCGGAGCGCTCGCATGTTGGAAGCTGTCATATCCGCGTGGGAAACGCAGCAGATGGACGCGGCGGATGCACGAAGGCGATATGCGAAATGGACACTTTGGTTGTTCGCTGGCGAGACAGCATTCGCCTGTTTAGCACTCACCGCCCTCGGTTTCGGTTGGTGGTACATTTCGCCATGGGAAGCGGATGCTTTTTTTGTAGGCGTTTTCGCTCAGGTGGCGATCATGGCGGCGACGATCACCAAGTATTTGTTCCCGTCGGGTGGCACGGATACGCTGCGATTGATGGAGACTGTGATATCAAGAGCTATCCAAGAGAACACACAAATGCCGTATTCTCAACAAAGCGGCGATGGCACTGGATGACTTCGTAAGGGTACTTGACCGTCAGCAAGACCGCCGTCATTTTGTACGTGGTCCCCGACGAACCCGCACTCCAGGGTCTAAACTTCGCGTAGACCCCCTCCGATAGACCAATCCGCGTGTTTCGCACCCTCAATTCAACTTAGCCCGCACCAGACGCACAGAATGGCACCTGCGAGCCTTCTCTGTACGTTTTGGCTCCCATAGGCTTTCCCGAACCGCCGTGCGGCTCCCGAGGCATTCTGTGCGCCCGTTTTGAGAACAGGAGTCCGCATGCTCACTCACCAATTTTGCGGAGCCCTCGATTGAATCTAGGCGTCCACATTCCCGCTCTCCGATTTTGGAGAGTCGCCGCTTCTCACCACGACCTGAAACCCGCATAATTCCGCGATGCGCAGGAAGTCCTTTAACCGAATCTGGCCGTTATTCACCGCTACGCGCAGCGTGGTTTCATTGATTTCCATACCCCGAGCAACCGAAGCCAAACTTCGAACGCCCGATCTGGCAATCATTTGGCGGATGGCCGTCTTAATGTCGGTATCCCTCATATCGATTTCAATAGTGCTCACCACGTTCATCCACCTCCTATAACGGCATTATATACATCGCTATGTGTATTTGTAAAACGTTATGTTTATTATTTTGTCGAATTGTGTTGACAGAGCAAATA